>CAXUNV010000151.1:0-9700 GCA_964252355.1 uncultured Chthoniobacterales bacterium
GCAAGCGTCCGGTACTGCGGCACCAAACCCCGGGCGAGGACGCGGCGGATCAGCCCGCCAACGGCGGCCGTCGCGTGGCCGCGGCCGCGGCATCCCGGACGCGTGACGACGGAGGGGTGCGCGAGGTGCCGTCCCCAAAGCTCGTAGCTCGCCAGCGCCGCCAACTCCCCACCCTCAAAGGCGCCAACCATCGCGTCCGGCCGGAACCCCTCCGCGCCGCCATGTTCCCAATCCTCGGCGGAACAGGCGTCGCGCAGCGCTTCAACCGCGCTTCGGTCGCCCGGCATAAGCGGCCGCGCCCGCGCGGCGGAGCCGGGCCGGAAGTGCGCCTTGTCCGTGTAGCCGACGAACGCCGGCCCGACGAGCGCTTCCACCCGCCCACCAAAGACGGCCCGGATGGTCTCCGGCGCGAAGGTGACGCCCGGGCCCCAGCGCGTGGCCGCTTCTCGGTAAAGACCTAGCTCGTCCTCGGGCAACGAGACGACGGGTGCCGCGCCGAATTCCATCACGAAACAGCCCGCGTAGCCGCGCAGTCCGTCCGCGTGCGCGACGACCTGCGCCGTGTTCCGGGCGAGGTCGTCCGGCGTGCAGCCGAGGAACCACGACCAATAGTCGTTCACCCGCCGGAGCGTGACGGCGTCCAAGTCGGCCACGCCGGCAAGCTGGCGCAGAAGGTCAGACCCGACAACCTGGCAAGCTTGGCGGTGGACGCGTCAGCGGGCCCGCGCCGGCTCGGCTAAGCTCCTAAAGTCGGTGCGGCCGTGGTAACCGCTCGGGCCATGATGGCGCAGCTTCGCCGGGGAAGTCGGCGGTGGCGGAGCACCGGCCCTCCCGGGTTGGCGATGGGCCATCTGCGATGGACGCAGCGCGCCGGGTAAGGCGAGGCGAGGCACCTTACCCAACGCCCGCGAGACGATGTCGAGGCGGGGCGGGATCCTGAGGCGATGGCCAACCATTACGGACGAAGCCCGCCCGCAACGCTGCGTGGAGCTCCGGGAGGAGGCGGCACCCAACCTGCGCAGCGTAGCGCTGCGGGCGGGCGTCCGCGCTCCCTGCGTCACCCGCGGCGCGCATCTCGGGGCGGCCTCCGCCGGGCGCGCTTTCCTTTTTTCATCTGCCACCTGCCATGCGTGCAACGCCCACTCGGGCAGGAGATTTTCCGCCTTGACGCTAGATAGACCGGTAAGTCTACTTGGTGAGAAGATGCGCAACCCTGCCACTCCACGCCGTCTCAGCGCCGCGCGGGCACGGATCCTGGAGGTCGCCGGCGCGCGCTTCTACCAAGACGGGATCCGGGCCGTCGGGATCGACGCCATCATCGAAGAGGCCGACGTCGCCCGGATGACTTTCTACAAGCATTTTCCCTCCAAGGATCAACTCGTCCTGGAGTACCTCCAAGGACGCGACCGGCAGTGGTGGGAATGGGTGGAGGCAGCCCTCGAGAAGTACGGTCCGGATGACGCGGACCGGCCTCTGGTGATCTTCGACGCGCTGGAGCAGCGGCTGCAGCGCCCGTTTCGCCGCGGTTGCGCCTTTGTCAACGCGATGGCCGATTTGGCCGACCCGGACCACCCGGCGCACCGGTTCGCCCTGGGCCACAAACGGGCGGTAGAGGATTTTGTGCGCGGCCTTTGCCGGGAACTCGGACACGCCGACGCGGACGGTTTGGCGGAGCGACTGGTCCTCCTCTTGGAAGGGGCCATGGTCCGGGCGCATCGGACCGGCATCGCGCGGCCGGCCCGGACCGCGCGCGAGATCGCGGCCCGGCTGTTGGCCGAGGCGCCGCGTCGGGGAGTCTCCGCGCCGGCCACCAAGGTTCGACGTCCTTCTAACCAGAAGCGTCGAGGTCCGCCGCCGGCCCGGGCGGGTTCTCCGCGCAAACCACTCACTTGATTCCTCCCATGAAACATCCCCCGCAGATCACCGCCGTCCTTGATGAACTCGAAGCCTTTGGGAAAGCCAACGACGCTGCCGTGTCGGACCGGACGAGTAAGCTGCTCAACCTTGAGCGGGAGACGGCGCAGTTGGTCGAACTCCTCATCCTGAACGGCCGACGCCGCAGGCTCCTGGAGATCGGCACCTCCAACGGGTTCAGCGCCATTTGGCTGGCCGCCACGTTACGTGCAGTGGGTGGGACCACCCCATTGGTCACGGTGGAAAGGGACGCCGACAAGGTGGCGCAGGCGGAGGCGAACGTCGGCCGGGCCGGGCTGAGCGACCTAGTGCGGATCCGCCACGGCGAGGCCACCGCGGTGGTCGAGTCCCTCGACGGTCCGTTCGACTGCGTCTTCTTCGACGCCGACCGCGTGAGCGCCCCCGCCCAGCTCCGGTCCTTGCTACCCGGCAAACTGACTCCGGACGCACTCGTCCTCGCCGACAACGTGACGTCCCACCCGGAAGAAAACGCCGAGTTTCTGGCGTTGGTGCGCGGCCTCGCGGATTTCCGGTCGACGGTGGTGCCGGTCGGCAAAGGCCTGCTCGTGGCCTGCCGCCTGGAGACGAGCGCCGCGGCCCGGTGACCATGACGGGCCCGGAAACGCACCGGTGCGCGTCCGCGGCGTGATCACCTTCCCAGAAACGTCGGGCGGCGTTTTTCCAGGAAGGCGGCCACCCCCTCCTGGGCGTCGTGGGTGGGCACGATGCGCGCAAAAGCGGCTTCCTCGACGGCGAGCCCATCGTCGATGGAGGCGTCCATGCCGCGGTGGATGGCCGACAGCGCGGCCGCCAAGGTGAGCGGGGGCTTGGTGGCCAAGTGCTCGGCTAACGATAGGGCTTCGCCGAGCAGATCAGCGTCGGGCACCACGCGGTTGACCAAACCCAGGCGGGCGGCCTCCGCCGCGCCGAAGACGCGCCCGCTCAACACCAACTCGATGGCGGCCTTGCGGCCCACGTTGCGGGGCAGGCGCTGGGTGCCGCCGAACGTCGGGATGATCCCGATGTTGACCTCCGCCTTGGAAAAGGTGGCCGCTTCGGCGGCCAACGCGAGGTGGGCGGACTCCGTCAGCTCGCAACCCCCGCCGTAGGCCAACCCGTTGACGGCCGCGATGATCGGCTTGGGGAAGGACTCGATCCGGCGGGTCAGCCGGTGGCCGGGGCGCATAAAGTGGACGACCGCCTGTTCCGCCCCGGCCTTCAGGTGGCGTTGAAAAGCGGCGATGTCCGCCCCCGCGCTGAACGCGCGCCCCGCCCCGGTGATGACGACCACACGGACGGCCGGGTCCAGCTCGATGCGCTCCAGCGCATCGAGGAGCGCGGCGATGAGTTCGTTGTTCAGCGCGTTGAGCTTTTCGGGCCGGTTCAGGGTGAGCCGGGCCACGGGACCGTGATCTTGGCGCAGGAGAAATTCGGGAGCACTCATGCGACAGGATACGGGGCATGCGCCACGGCGCTCGGGAAACTCTGCCAAGCCCCGCCCGAGCGATTTGGGGGTGAAGTCAGGTCTTGAGGTGTCAGTCGCCCGTTACGGGCCTGGCCGCATCGCTGCGCGGAACCCAAGGCCCGGGCCGCCGTCCGGCGACGCAGCGAAGCGCTGCGGGCCGGAGAACGAGTGAAGTTTGGTCTCCCATGGTTTGCTCAGCCGCAAGGCGCAACCGCCATGGTGGTGCGTGCCTACCGCACTTCAATGAGGCGTTCGCCGCGGCTAATCGCCGCTTCGATCTCAGGCAGGAGCGGTTGAAGCCGTTCCAGCAACGCGCGGCGACTCACGTTACCAAGGCGGAGCCAAACGACCGCGGGAGAGCTGCCGCTCCGGTGGGGGCGGTGCGAGAAGTCCTCATCTTTGGTGACCAGAACGGCTTGCCGTTCTGCGGCGTACCGCCAGATCGCCGAATCATTGGCGTCTCGTAAGCCTATGTCGGCCACGTGTTCGGCAATGTGATGCTGAGATGCAAGCATCCGGGCGAGCGCGGGCGGGAGCTGGGCGTCGACAAGAAATCGCACCGGCTATCTCGCCACCAGAATGGGGTGGTCCGCTTCGGCGGCAGCGTATTCCAGGCATGCCCGGACGTCGGCGCTTTCCAAATAGGGGAAATCCTCGAGGATCTCAGCCTCCGCAACCCCGGCGGCAAGCAATTCGAGCACGTCTTTGACCCGAATCCGCATGCCCCGGATGCACGGTCTTCCGCCGCACTGGTTCGGGTTGAAGGTGATCCTGTCGCTCCACATACCGGCTTAACGTAAGTTGTCGCCGAAGGCGCGTAAAGGCCGGCGGCGGGCGTCGTCGCTCAAGCACTGCGACGTCCGCTGCGTCCGAATGCGTGAAGGGGGACGCTGGACACTCGATACGGGCACGGCACTGGAGGCGTGCGATCAAGCCGACCCAGCGTTCGCTCGGTCCTGCCGAAGCGTCCGAGCTACCGAGAAACGTCGGCCGGCAGCTTGGAGCGGCGGCGGTGCAGATCTTAGAGGCACCTCAAGGCACCAGAGTCAATGCCCACCACGACCTCCGGTCGATCCCTAAACGCGGGTCACCGTGAGGCCGAGCCGTTCGAATTCGCCGGTCGCCTCGCTCGGCGTGTCGCGCAGCACGATGAGCTCGCTGACGTCGGTGACCGGTGCGATGACGAACGCGGAAGCCGCGTTCAGCTTCTCGGGCGAGGCGAGCACGACGGTCTCCGCCGCGCTGGCGCTCAAGGCGCGTTTGACGTGGGCCTCTTCCAAGTCGCCCGTGCTCAAACCGGCCGTCGGGTGGATCCCGGTCACGCCCATGAAGTAAACGTCTGCCCGGATGCGGCTGATCGCCTCGATGGTGGCGGCCCCGACCGCCACCACGGAATGTTTGAACAGCCGGCCGCCGAGCAGGATGACCTCGACGTGGGGATGTTCCACCAACGCCACCGCGATGGTCGGACTGTGCGTCACCACCGTGGCCCGCAGGTCGGCAGGAAGGTGCCGGGCCATTTGTAAGGTCGTGGTACCGCCGTCGAGGATGACGACTTGGCCAGACCGGACCATCTCGGCTCCCGCCCGCCCCAGCGCGGCTTTGCCCTCGGTGGAAACCGCCTGCCGGCCGGCGAAGTCCGCCACCGCCGGGGAGGCCGGCAGGGCGCCGCCATGCACCCGCTGCAGGAGACCTTCCTGCGCCAATTCGCGCAAATCTCGACGGATGGTGTCCTCCGAAAGTCCCAACTCCTGGCTGAGCGCCTTCGCCGCCACCTCCCCTTCCCGGCGCAGCCTTTCCAAGATCAAACGTCGTCTTTGGGTCGTTAGCACAGCCGCCTCCGTTCATGATCTTGCATGGTTGATCCCTTTTCCTTCGCTCCTATTGCACGATGTTGCTTGTACTTGCACGAAGATGCGTGTATGGCGGCGTTCTAACGTTCATGCACAACCAACCTCTCCTCATCTTGATCGCCGGTCCGTACCGTTCGGGCACGGAGGATGATCCGGCCCGGATCGCCGCCAACCTGCGTAAACTCGAGTCGTATGCTTGGCCCCTTTACCAGGCGGGCCACATTCCTTTGATTGGCGAATGGGTTGCCTTGCCCATCATCCGGGAGGCGGGCGGCAAAGAGGTCGGCGACGCGGTTCATCAGCAACTCCTGTATCCGGTGGCCGACCGCTTGTTGCGGCGTTGCGATGCCGTCCTGCGGATTCCCGGCGAATCCAAGGGGGCGGACGGAGACGTGCGACTGGCTACCGAGCGGGGTCTGCCGGTTTACTACCGTTTGGAGGACGTTCCCGGCGCGTCGACGGAGGCCAGATGACCGGTTCCGAAAACATCCGCGTCCGTTCGGTGCAAACCCTTTCGGACGACTGGTACGTATTGAAAAAGACCACGTTCGATTGGCGTCGGCGTGACGGCACTTGGCAGACGCAAAGCCGGGAGACCTACGACCGAGGCAACGGCGCCACCATCCTCCTCTACAACCGCGAGCGTCGGACAGTGGTGCTCACGCGGCAGTTCCGCTACCCGGCATACGTCAACGGCTGCGCGGACGGCATGTTGATCGAAGCATGCGCGGGGCTGCTTGACCGGGAGGACCCGGAGACCTGCATCCGCCGGGAAGCAGAAGAGGAAACCGGGTACCGCCTGGGACCGGTCTCCAAACTCTTTGAAACCTACATGAGTCCCGGGTCGGTGACGGAAAAGCTCTACTTTTTCGCCGCGGAGTACGAACCGGGCACCCGTGCGGCACGGGGAGGCGGAGATGCTGGTGAAGGCGAGGAGATCGAGGTGCTGGAGATGACGTTGGAGGAGGCGCTGCAAAAGGCGGCCTCGGGCGAGATCCAGGATGGCAAGACCATCCTGCTGTTGCAACACGCGCAACTTACCGGCCTTTTAGGCTGATCGGCATGTCTGGTCGCTGACGCGGCTCGCTGGCCGGCTGGCGTGAGGCGTCGCCATCCAAAGCCCACCCCCTGGGCAACCGCCGGCACCACGGCCACGACCATTTGCTCCATCGCGTTTTGACGTTCCAATTGACGCCAAGCGCCCAAACGCGTCCAAACCCAGCGCGTCGGTCTTGGCACTGGGTCAAATGATTGGTTCCACCACGCAAGAGAAGTTGGCGTTAGCGGGATCGCCAAACTTCTGCTTCATGTTAATGAACGATACGAGTTTCTGGGCCTCTTCCCTCGTCAGGTACCTGGATTTTCGGTCGATCCCTTTACCGAAGAATACGTATTCCCCTTTCGCCTCGATTTCTTGGATAACGCCCCACGCTTGCGGCTCGGTCAGATCAAGGCATTGCATCAAGACCTCCTTCACGAAGGTCGGACGGGTGAAGACATCGTTTTTGATCGTCAACTTATAGAGCTGGAGGCCCTGCAAGAATTTAAGCAAGTGGGCTGCTCGCGCGGCCGGGGCTGGATGCTCGGCGTCTCCCGGGGCGTTGCCTTGCTTCAAAAAGTAATCGCGGGTTTCGGAAATCACCCGTACGCCGTAGGTCGTCCCCGTTTTGGCCCAATGTTCACACGCAAAAATGTCGGCCGCGGTCTCGTTGCCGGGTCCGAATTGCGGGAACTCTACGCCTTCCATGACGTGCTGGGCTTTGGCGGACTTGGTGTGTCCGAGTTTGTGATGGCCTAACTCGTGCCAGAAAACGAATTCGGAAACTTGCCTTCCGCTTCCCCCGACATCCGCAGCGTTATACCCGACCACCTCCTGCCCTTGTGAGTTGGTTGTGGCCATCATGAAGTAACCACGCGGGTACTGTGGGTACTTATCTTTGCTAACTGGAAACACCGGTACGCCTTCGGTGGTGCCCGGCAAGATGACGACGGTGGTCCGCCAATCGACGTTGTCCCATTCCTCTGGTAGCGGCATGTTTTTTCCTGATTATCATTGTGGTTGGGCGACTAACAAGATTTCGCAAAGGCTGAGTGCGCCTCAGCCTGGGCCCGCGGATCAATCCCCAACGGGTGACTGGGCCGGCGTGGTGCGGCATGTGAGCATGCTGATGTCCATCCTGCTTGGTCCTCGGTGCTGCCGCGGGCGTCGTGGTACAGGGCCTTAAGGCAGGAGCTTTAACTCCGTACGTTCCAAATTTCTCCGCCTTGGCGTTTCGGGAACGTGAGCAAAAGTGCGGGCGTCCTACGCATCGGATCCCAACTCCTTCGCCAGATAGCCGACGGCGAACTCGATGAAGGCGCGCACGCGCGCCGGCAACAGGCGACTCCCGGCGTAGACGACGTGAACCGGTAAATCTTCCGCCTGCCACTGCGGCAGGGCGCGCACGAGCCGTCCGGAGCGCAGATCCTCCCGGATCAACCACTCCGGCAGCACGGCCACGCCCAGGCCGGCCCGCACGGCCTCGCGGACGCTCGTCACGCCCTCGGAAATCAGCACCGGCGAGAGGTGAAGCGTCTGCTCGGCGCGGTGGCGGGAGTAAAGTTTGATCTCCGTGGCGCTCCAAAATTGGAACCCCGCCAGCCCGACCCAAGGCCACGATTTCAGGTCGGCGGGTGCCTTCGCCGCAGGACGGCGCTCTATCAGGGAAGGTGAAGCGGCGAGATAGAGCGTGATTCTTCCCGCCGGCCGGGCGACCACGCTTTCGTCCGTGATCTTGCCGGGCAGGATGCCGACGTCGCAACCCTCTTGGATCATGTGCAACGGGCGGTTGATCAGGCCGAGCGTCGCGGTGACCTCAGGGTGGAGCTGCAGAAAACCGCTAACTAGGCGCGTGACGATTGATTGTCCCAAATCGATGGTCGCGAACAAACGCAAGTGGCCGCTCAGCGTCGTTTGGTCTTCGCGTAGGCGTCCGTCCGCCTCCTCGGCGTGGGCCAGTAAGGTCCGTGCGTCCGCCAGCAAACGGTGACCGGTCTGCGTCAAGCTCATCGCATGGGTGTCACGCCGCAACAGCGTCCCGCCGCAGCGTTCCTCCAGCGCGCGCAGGTGACGGCTCAGCGTCGGTTGGGGAATCCGCAAGCGGCGCGCCCCGGCAGAGATGCTGCCGCACTCCACGATGCCGACGAAGGCGCGGAGCAGGGCGAGGTCATCGAACGCCGTCATCCACTTTCTGAATAGCTGATATCCGCACCCGACGGCTACACGAAAGCGACGGCCCGCCCAATGGTGCTGCCATCATGAACACCGATTCACTCAGCCAGCAGCGCGGAAACGAGAACATGAAGATCGTCGTCATCGGCGGCAGCGGTCTGATCGGGGCAAAGCTCGTGACCAACCTCCGTGCGCGAGGTCACGATGTCGTGGCGGCCTCGCCTTCGTCGGGCGTCAACGTCCTGACGGGCGAAGGGTTGTCCGAAGCGCTCGAAGGCGCTCAAGTCGTCGTCGACGTGGCGAACGCGCCTTCGTGGGAGGACGAGGCGGTGCTGGATTTTTTTGAGACCTCGGGCCGCAACCTCCTTACCGCGGAAACGGCCGCCGGCGTGGAACATCACGTCGCGCTGTCGGTCGTCGGCACCGAACGCCTGCTCGCGAGCGGTTATTTCCGCGCGAAGCTGGCCCAGGAAGAACTGATCAAGGGGTCCCCCATCCCGCATACGATCGTCCGCGCCACCCAGTTCTTCGAGTTCGTGGGCGGCATCGCCCAATCGGCCACCGACGGGACCACCGTGCGGTTGCCATCCGCCCTCATGCAGCCCATCGCGGCGGACGACGTCGCCGCCGCCCTCGCCGAGGTCGCCGTCAACGAACCGATGGATGGCACCGTCGAACTGGCGGGCCCTGATCCGATTCGTCAGGATGAACTTGTCCGGCGGTTTCTCAGCGCAACGGGCGACGGCCGGAAGGTGGTGACCGACGCCCACGCACTCTACTTTGGCATCGCGTTGAACGACCGAAGCCTCACCCCCGGCGATCACCCGCGCCTCGGCCCGACCCGTTTCGAGGATTGGCTAAGCCACCTCACAGCTCGGCGGGAACTCAGCGGAGCCTTTTGAACCATAGAAAAGGGGTAAAATGAGCCTGACCGACCTCCCGCCCTCCACGTATGCTGAAAGGTTTGTGGCACTGACCCAAACCTACCTACAACTACCGCTGACGCTGCAAGCAGCGCTCCGCTCGGCTGCAGCAGACCTTTGTCAACGGGACGGTGTGGCCAAGGAGGCAACGGGGTTTCCCGACGTTTTCCGCTTGGGAGAAGGCGTGATGCCGTCTACGGAGTGCGATCGGTAAAATCTCGGAAACGGCGGCCGGAGGGCCTGCGGTGGGGCGGGCCGCTCCGCGCATGACCAAGGCCAAATGGAAGATGGCAGATGAAGAACGGAGAGAGCGGCCACCTCGCCTGCGGTGGCC
>CAXUNV010000152.1:0-9687 GCA_964252355.1 uncultured Chthoniobacterales bacterium
GGGGCGGGGGTAAAAGTGACCGCTTGGGCGGAGGAGTCGTAGGTGGCGGTGCCGTTGGTGGCCCCCGAGATCGCCGTGATGATTAACGGATAACCATTCGGGTCATTGTCGTTGGCCAAGAGCGCCGAGGCCGGGATCACCAGCGGGGTATTGGTCGTCGTCACGAAGCTGTCAGCCGCCCCAGATGGCGCCAGATTACCCGCCCCGCCCGAGCGCTTAAAGACCACGTCGACCCAATAGTTTTCCGCGCCGTAGGAGTTCGCCGGGAATGCGCTGGAGGAGCCGCTCGCGAAAACCCCGTTGGCGCTCGCGGGAGCGGTCAATGGGCCGCTGGTCCGGGCCGTGAGGAAGTAGTTGGGGTCGGCGGCGTAGTTGCCCGCGTTGGTGTGGTAAGAAACCACGTAGGTGTTGCCGGCCGTGAGCGGAACGGCGTTGGCAAAGTTGGCTTGCTGCCAGCCCGTGGCCGTCTCGTTTGTAAACGTGACAGTTCCGAGGCGCGTCCCGTCCATCGCCCAAAGATTGCCAACATGGGTGCCGGTGTTGTTGGGGCCCTTGTAGAAGCGTACCCCCACGGCCGTCCCGGCGGAGGAGGTACGGAATTTCACGCCCAACTCGTAGGCGTTGGGGTCGTTTACCTCCACCGTGCTCGGCACCACGTCGGCGTTGAAGAGGGTCACGGTGGCGGCGGGCGTCACGGTGACGCTGATCCCGGCGCCGAGTGTTTCGATGTTGAGGCTGTCGTCGGTGGCCCGGGAGAGGACTTTGACGGTGCCCGGCGAAGGCGGGTACCAGGCGTACGTCCAGCTTGTCGTGCCCGTGGCGAAGTGCCACGTCGCCCCGCCGTCCGTCGAGACCTCCACGGTGGCGACTTTGCCGCCCACGTCGCTGGCGGTCCCGGTGATCGTGTAGAGTTGGCCTTCCACCACGCTGCTGCCGTTCGCCAAATTGGAGATCACCGATTTGGGCGCGGTCCTATCCGTAGAGGCCGTGGCGGCCACCAAGCCGGACTGAAGCGTCTGGGGCTGCACGCCCATGTCCGCCAACAGGTTGACCGTGGCCTGACGCACGCTCGGGTCGGTGGCCGTGGTGGTGAGGTCGTGCTCGGCGTCCAGTCCCCAAGCCCAGAAGACCGTGCCCGTTCCGAAGACGATGGCGCCGCTTTTCGGGTCGCGGTAGAGCACCAGATTGTGGGTGGCGGTGCCCGGACCATCGGTGAGGCCCCAATCGAGGAGGTAAGTGTCGACCTTGAGCGTAGTCGACGAGAGGCGGACCAAGCCGGCGGGCTGGAAGCCGTTGGCGGGCGCTTGGTCCCATTCGTAACCGAGGAGGTTTTGCACCAGCGTCGCCTTCCCGCCCGACGCAGTCTTCGCCACGGGCGTGTTGCGCCAAAAGCGCAGCTGGGTCATGGCGTACGGGATGCTGATGGCGTCGGCGCGGTACGAGTCGACTTGGAAGAGGGTCCCCGTGAGGGCGTTCTCCGGGTAGCCGCCATCCGCGGGCGGGCTGAACGAAGGGTCGCGCCAACTGCCCGTCCACGTCGCGGTGGGATCAATCTTTTGACCGGCGCGCGACTCCTTGTAGCAGACGTGGGTGCGGTAGGGAGTATTTGAGCCATCGATACTCGCCTCCCAGCGCGTCTTCCAGAAGACCTCGTTGCCACTCATGAAGATGAGGTGCACGCCCGCGGCGCGTGCCGCCTCCACGTTGGCGCGCTGCTGGCCCGACCAGTACTCGTCGTGGCCGCACGACACAAACACCTTATGATTGAGCAGCTCGCCGCCTCGACGGTCAGTGTCGACACCCGTGGAGTAGCAGACGTCGTAACCGTTGGCCTCGAGCCAGCGGATGGCCGCATACTCGGCCCCGAAGAGAAAGTCCTGCGGGCCGGCGTAGGTGCCAATCCCGTCGCGGGTGGCGATCGGCCGGTTGTAGCTGAGCTTGTAAGCCCGGCCGTCACCGCTCCCGGTCGAGTTCCCGCCGTAATGGTTGACGCCGCCCCAGCCGTTGTAGGCGTGCCAGGTGGTGTCGGAGGTTTGGAAGATGATGTCGTGGGTGGCCCCGTCGTCGCGCACCACGAACGGGATGTGGTTCTCGCCGGTGACGCTATCCTGGCGCACCAAGTGCGCCAGGTAAACGCCCGACACGGCGTTAGTTGGGACGGTCCAGGTGGTCGTCACTGACCAGTTGCCCGCGTCGACCAAGCCGACGGCGAGATTCTGCACTGGCGCCGGTTGCACCGACGCTCCCGTCATCTGCAGAGTGGTCAACAGGCGTGCTCCCATGCCGCCGTAGTAGCCGAGCCGATAGATCTCGATGCGGTAGTTCGCGCAGTCGGTGTTGATCTTGAAGCTGACGGTCTGGCCGCGGTTGACGCTGATGTCCGTGGTGAATCCCTCAATGAAGTTGGTAACCCCCGAGCCGCTGAACTGGCCGGTGTCGACGAGGTCCCATTGATCTTGGGGAGTGCCGGGCAAGGCATTCTCCTGCACGATCGCGTTAGAGGTAGACGCGCCCAATGCCGTGCCGTTCGCGCCGAGGGTGACCCCGCCGCCTGCGTAAGCAAGACTGCGGGCGAGGAAGCCGCGCCGGGAAACACCTTTTTTCTTCATAAAATCAACTGGTGAACGGGAGGATTTACGGTCCGCCTTGGTTATAGTTCGAGCTTGCTTTTGAGGTGAATGCGATCTTTCAACGGCCGCCTCTTCCAAGGCCGCGCCTCACTGGTGGCGGGAATGGGCCGGTGGCGGGAGGATTTGGGACCGCGGTCGAGTGTCCTGGCCTGCCCGGTGGTGACCAAGCGGCCAAGCGCGGTCAACCCGCCGGTGACGAGGAGCCCGAACCAAAGAAAGCGGCGACGGGAATAATCGTTAGGTTTCATTGATCGTGTCTTAACGGTGAAGGCCGGCGAAGTTTGACGGGACGTGTCCGGTGGCAGCGACGCTGGCAGGATCGGTGCCGTCGCCCGCCCCACCCGCGCGCTTGAAAACCACGTCCACCCAATAGTTCTCCGCGTTGTAACTGCCGTTCGGGAAAGTGCTGGAACGTCCGGTCGCGTAGACGCCGTTCTCTCCGGCCGGGGCGATCAGCGGACCGTTCACCCGCGCCTTGAGAAAATAGTTGGGATCGGCCGAGTAGTTGCCCTGGCTGTGGTAGGAGACGACGTAGAAAGAACCCGGCACCAAGGGCACAGGAGCGGGGAAGTTGGCCTCCTGCCACCCCGTGGGCGTCTCGTTGCGGAAGACCGTCGTGGCGAGCCGGACGCCCTCCGCGGTCCAAAGATTCCCCACGTGTCTGCCGGTGTTGTGAGCCCCTTTGTAGAAACGGACGCCCACGGCTTGGCCAGGAGCTGACGTGCGAAACTTCATCCCCAGTTCGTACGGGTTGGGATCGTTGACTTCCAGGGTTCCGGGCACCGCGTCCGCGTCGAACAAGGTTGCCATCGGGGAGGCTGTGACGTTTATCATCACGCCGGGACCGGCCACCTCAAGGTTGAGGCTGTCGTCGGTGGCGCGCGACAGGATGGCGTACCTGCCTGACGTACGCGGGTACCAAGCGTAGGTCCAACGGTCGGTACCCTGGGCGGAGTGCCAGGTGCCGCCGCCGTCGGTGGAAACCTCCACCGCCGCGACCTTGCCCCCGACGTCGGTGGCGGTGCCGGTGATGGTTGTCAACCGACCCTCCGTCGCCTCGGCGCCTGGAAGCGGTGCCGTGATCACGGAAGTCGGCGCAACCGTGTCCGTGGACGGGGTCGCCCTCAGTAAGCCCGGCTGAAGGGTCTGGGGCTGGACACCCATGTCGGCCAGGAGGTTGACCATGGCTTGGCGCACGCTTGGGTCGACGGGGGTGGCGGTCAGATCGTGGTCGGCATCCAGGCCCCAGGCCCAGAAGACCGTGCCGGCCCCGAAGACGATGGCGCCGCTCTTCGGGTCGCGGTAGAGAGTTAGGTTGTGGGTGGCCGTGCCCTGGCCGTCGGTCAACCCCCAGTCGAGCAGGTAAGTGTTGACCTCCAACGTCGTGGAGGAGAGCCGGACCAATCCGGGAGGCTGACATCCGTTGTCGGGCGCCTGATCCCATTCGTAGCCGAGCAGGTTTTTGACCAGGCAAGCTCGCTGCCCCGGCTTCGTCCTCGCCACGGGGGTGTCGCGCCAGAACCGCAGCTGCGTCATGGGGTAAGGCACGGTGATGGTGTCGGCGCGCCAAGAATCGACTTGGAACATGGTGCCGGTCAGCGCGTTCTCCGGCCGGCCACCGTCGGACGGCGGACTGCAACTCGGGTCCCGCCAAGTGCCGGTCCACAGGGGGCTGGGGTCGGTCTTCTGGCCCGCGCGCGACTCCTTGTAGCAGACGTGGGTGCGGTAGGGGGTGCTGGACCCGTCGGTGCTCGGCTCCCAGCGCGTCTTCCAAAAGACCTCGTTGCCGCTCCAAAAACCCAAGTTCACCCCGGCCGCGCGGGCCGCCTCCACGTTGGCGCGCTGCTCGCCCGACCAGTACTCGTCGTGGCCAAGCGAAAGGAAAACCTGGTGATTCAAGAGTTCTTCGCCGCGTCGCGCGGTGTCCATGCCCGTCGAATAACAAACGTCGTAGCCGTTGGCCTCCAGCCAGCGGATGGCCGGGTACTCCGCGCTGAAAACGAAGTTCTGCGGCCCGGCGTAGGTGCCCACGCCGTCGCGGGTGGCGATCGGCCGGTTGTAGCTGACCCGGTAAGCCCGACCGTCCGGACTCTGTTGAGCATTGCCGCCGTAGTGGTTGGCGCCGCCCCAGCCGTTGTAGGCGTGCCAAGTGGTGTCGGAGGTCTGGAAGAGCACGTCGTGCTTGGCGCCGTCGTCGCGCACCACGAAGGGGATGTGGTTCTCGCCCACCACCCCGTCCTGGCGCACCAGGTGCGCCAGGTAGACGCCCGACACGGCGTCGGCCGGCACGTCCCAGGTCGTCGTCACGGCCCAGTTGCCCGCGTCGACGAGGCCCGTGAGCGGGTCGCTGAGGGGATCCGGTTGAACCGACGTTTCGGTCATCTGTACGGTTGCCAACCGACGCGCCCCCAGCCCGCCGTAGTAGCCGAGCCGGTACACGGCGATCCGGTAGTCGGCGCAGTCGGTGTTGATCTTGAAGCTGACGGTCTGGCCGCGGTTGACGCTGAGGTCGGTGGCGAATCCCTCGATGAAGTGAGCTGTTCCCGCGCCGCTGTGTTGGCCTTTGGTAAGCAGGTCCCAACGATCCGTCGGGTTCGCCGGCCGCCGGTTTTCCTGCACGATCGCGTTCTCCTGGGAAGTGGCGGCGCCCGCGGGCCCCGCCACTCCCAAACCCACGCCGCCAGCCGCCCACGCCAAGCCACGTGCGAGAAAGCCACGTCGAGATACAACCTTTTTCATGCCGCGGACGACAGGCCGGCTAGATCAGCGGATGCACGTAGAAGGAGCTTATCAGTCGGAGGGGCGTTTTGTGCCCCGCTCATTCAGGGGAACACGGACCTGCGGGCGCGCCTCGCTAAAGGTGGGTGCCGGACCTTCCCGGCCCGTGGTCGGCCCCGCGAACCGAGGCCGAATCCATTCGAAGAGGGAACGGCCGAACGCACAGGCACCCGCGGCGAAGAGGAGGGCCCACGGCAGGAAGCGCCTTCGAGAGAGCGGGCGGATGTTCACGCGGCTACGGCGGCGGCGGACGCGAGCACCGGCTCGCCGTGGGTGTCTGCGGGACGGAACCCGTCTCCGGTCAAGCGCGAGCCGCGCGCGTCACGCAAGGTGACGGGCGCACCTTGGGCGCGCAAGGAGGCGGAGGCAGCCTCCAATACCCTGACCAACTCCAATCCCTCGTTGCCGCTGGTCAAGGGCGCCTGCCCTTTCTCGATGCACTCGAGAAAATGCTGGCACTCCGCCTTGAGCGGCTCCTCCTGTTTTAAGTACGGGATGTAGATGTCGCCGTAGTGGTAGGAGTAATGGAATTCCGCAAAGGTGTCGTGGTGCGGCGGGCGCTCGACCCGGACATCGTAGATGCGAATCTTTTCGTGGGTCTCCAAGTCGTCGTAAACGATCATGCGCCGCGTGCCGACGATGGTCATCTCGCGAACCTTGCGCGGTTCGAGCCAGCTGCTCTGGACGGTGGCAAACCGCTTGCGGCGGAACGAAAGCGAAATGTTGGTGACGTCTGCGATTCCGGAGGTGACGTGCGCGTTGCCTTGGCAGTTCACCACCGTCGGATACTCCTGCAGCACGTGCATGATGATGGAGAGGTCGTGCGGTGCCAAGTCCCAGGCCACGTTGATGTCCCGCTGGAAGAGGCCGAGGTTAAGCCGGCGCGAGTTGATGTAGCGGATCTCGCCGATGTCGCCGGCCTCGATGACGTCGACGATCTTTCTGACCGGTGACGAATAAAGGAAGGTGTGGCCAACCATCAACACGAGGTTCTGGCGCCGCGCCAGTTCGATGAGCTCCTCGCATTCGGCGGAGGAAGAGGCCATCGGTTTCTCGATGAGCGTGTGCTTGCCCGCCAGCAGGCTGGCTTTGGCCAGCGGATGATGGTACCGCACCGAGGTAGCCACGACCACGGCGTCAATCCCCGTCCCGTTGAGGAAACGGTCGAAATCGGCGGTGACCTCCAGGTCCGGGTAGAGGGATTTGACGTGGCGCAGCCGGCTCTCGCTAAGGTCGCAAACCGCCTTGACCTGGCAGTTTGGCAACGACGCGAAGTTCCGAACTAAGTTAGGTCCCCAATAGCCGTAGCCAACCACCCCGACGGCGATGGGGCGGGGCGCTTGTCCGTTTGTCATTCCAACGTGGTGGTTCATGCTCAATTCGTGTTAGTCACCGCGCCACTTACCGCGCGGAGCGGCTTCCTCCGGCGCCCCTCGAAATATTGACCGATGATGGCCGGCACCGTCTTGGCGAGGATGATGAGGTCCAAGCGGAGGCTGCGGTTGCGGACGTAGAAAATGTCCAGCGCGACCATTTCGGTAAAAGTCGTCTTGTTTTTCCCGTTCACTTGCCAGTGGCCGGTCAACCCGGGAGGCGACGAGAAACGCTCGCGCTGCTCGGGCGCATAACGCACCGCTTCTAAAACGGTGCAAGGCCGCGGCCCGACCAGGCTCATTTCGCCCCGCCAGATGTTCAGGATCTGCGGGAGTTCGTCCAACCCGAGCGCCCGGAGGGCGCGCCCGCCACGGATGATGCGGGGATCACCCGCCGAGTCGAGCTTGGTCATCGGGCCGTTGGCGTCGATGAGTTTCTGAACGTGCAGTTCGTGGCTTTCGGTCTCGGCGTTCAGCCTCATCGTCCGAAATTTCCACATCACGAACGACCGGCCAGATTGGCCAACGCGGCGTTGACGGTAGATGATCGGCCCGGGCGCGACGCAACGGATCCAGAGGGCGATGGCGCCCATGACCAAAACCCAGCACGGGGCAGTTATGACAAGGAGCGTGAGGTCGAGCACGCGCTTCCAGCGCGGGCACTCCGGCAGTTCGTCCGGCTCGTCAGTCACGTTCCCGAGCAACGGTTCCACCCAGGGGGTGAAGGCAGGTTCCTCACCCGACGGCGGCACCAAATGCAGCGGCGGGATCGCGTGGCTGGACGCGACCTCGGAAACGTCGCGATCCGGGAAGTCGGCGGACAACGGCGAGGGTGCGGATGTCATGAATTTTGGCTGGTGATCGGCGACCGGCCGTGCGGCGGTCGTGGAGGGGTACCTAACCTCCGAAGTGACGCTGCGGCACAACGGTTGGGATGGCGCCGCGGTGCGGAAGTTTATCTGCAAGCTGCCGCCCTTGTTGCGATCCGGCCATTCCGGCTTCGCGTGCGAGACGGGCATTCCGCCCGTCGGTGGACTAACTTCGCGCGGGGTTCGCTGTCCCCGCGTGGCTACTACTGCGACCGGAAACCGATCCTGGATGCCCGGCCGTTCTGCCTTCGTGCTGAAGGGCGATTACATCTCCATGCGAAAAACAATTAACCTGCCTCGGCGGTGGGCAGCGCGGTTTTGCTGTCCAACTCCGCCACCATTTGTCGACCGAGGAAGTCGAGTAAGATTTTGACGCGCTGTTTGGCCGGCAGCACCTGCAACACCACGCCGTGCAAGCCGTAGAAGGCTCCGGCGATGATCTCGACAGGGCAACCCGGCCGCATGGGGTCCACCGCTTCCTCACCGCTTTCCGTCCGGGCGAAGAGTTCGGTCATGACCCGCTCATCCACGGTCGGGTAACGCAACCCAAACCTAACAATGTCATTCACCCCGTGCGCGTACCTCACCAAGCGGTGCAGGGTGGCGAAATCGAACCGAGCAAACAGGTAGCCGGGAAACAACGCCTCGGTCACCCAGATCACGTTTCCACGTCGGGTCTGTTTGACTTTCAGACGCGGGCAGAAGGCCGTCACGCCCGTCAACGCACTCACGTTGGCGGCTGCAAGGTGTTCCTGCTTAAGTTTGGCGCGGAGGCAATACCAAAGGGGTTGCCCTTCGCCAAAAATTTCGGAGTTAGTTTGCATATGGACGGCGATCACGACGCAAGGTCGCAACGTTCGAACAGGGGGGAGATAAGCAGAAGGAAGCCGACTTATCCCAGATCTTTTCACAGCGGCGGAATCAATTAACTTACAGAAACGGTCATTCGTTCTAAAAATTGGCGGGATTGCGCGCAGTTCGACAGCGTAGACGGCTTGCGCTGCGACGCATCGCAACATTTGGCGAGAAAAAGGGGCGAGTTGCGCGTGGCTTGGGGGCAGGTCTCGCGCCGACTGCTTTGCCGATCCACGCGGGAGCAGGGAGCTTCGGCGTGCGCCCTTGAGCTCCGCGCGGCGATGTTCCATGGTCTGGATCAGACGTTATGGAAGAAGCCGAAGTTCCCCTCGAAAACGTTCACGAAGAGATTCACCGGCGGGCTGAGGAGAGCCAGGAGCGCTGGATTTTGCGAGTGGCGCTCAGCTCGGCCTTGTTGGCCGCCTTTGCCGCGGTCGCTTCCTTGCTGGCCGGGCACCACGCCAACGAGGCGGTCCTAGACCAGATCGCCGCGTCGGATCTCTGGAGCTATTACCAAGCCAAAGGCGTCAAGTCGGCGGTTTTGAGTTCGAAGATGGACACTCTAGACGGGCTGGGAAAAGGGGTGCAACCGGCCGACTCCGAGCGACTAAAACGGTACGAAGATGAGGAAGGCGAGGTGCGCCGGCAGGCGGAGGAGAAGCAGGCGGGCGCATCCCTCCACCTCCGCGCGCACACGATTTTTGCCCGCGGGGTGACCATGTTCCAGGTTGCCATCGCGGTGGCGGCCATCTCGGTGCTGACGAAACGGCGCGCGTTTTGGTACCTTGGCTTGGCGTTCGGCGTTCTCGGGATCGCACTTTTGATCCAGGGATGTCTGGCCGCGGGAAGTTTTTTGGTATGAGCGGTTGCGCGTCGGTGTTTGGGAGTGGTCCGCAGACGACTCGTGTCTAAGCCGGCGGACTCAGGGCCTGGTTTACGGCCACCGCGCCCCTCGGAACGGTTTCCGCCGTTTTTTCCGCTTTAGTAGAGAGCTTCTTGGACGCGTCTGCGTCTCTGCGGAAGGGGAGGGCGGAACTGACGAGGTGTGCCGCCCTGGGCGACAGGCGGGAACAAACGCGGCAGCGCTGCAGGTTAGAGAGATGACCTCGCGATCCAACGGTCGGCCACGGTAGCGTTTCTTATATCGTAGGCTCGCCAGCGTAACGCGGGCGTCTCATTGGT
>CAXUNV010000153.1:0-9665 GCA_964252355.1 uncultured Chthoniobacterales bacterium
GTGCAAGCGGGCGCTGCGCCAGTACGATCACATGGGTTACGGGATGATCGACATCTGCCTCTGGGACTTGGCCGGCAAGCGGTTGGGGGCGTCCGTTTCTCAACTCCTCGGCGGCTACCGTTCACGCTTGCCGGCTTACGCCAGCACCCTGCACGGGGACCGCCACGGCGGGCTCTCCTCGAAGGAAGCTTACGCCGATTTCGCCGTGCGTTGTCGGGAGCTCGGTTATCCGGCGTTCAAAATCCACGGCTGGTACGAGGGCGATCCAGCGGAGGAGATCGCCACCATTCGACACGTGCGGGCGACGGTGGGGGAGGCGATGGACCTAATGCTTGATCCGGCCTGCCAGATCCGGACCTTCCTCGATGCGGTGAAGGTGGGAGAGGCTTGCGACGAAGCCGGTTTCCTCTGGCTTGAAGACCCGTTCCGCGACACGGGCGTTTCGCAGTTCGCGCACGCGCGGCTGCGGCAGATGATCAAAACCCCGATCCTCTGCACCGAACACGTCCGCGGCGTCGAACCGAAAGCCGACTTCGTGGTGAACGGCGGAACCGACATCCTCCGTGCCGACCCCGAGTACGACCTTGGGATCACCGGCACTTTAAAAATCGCGCACCTGGCAGAGGCGCTGGGCTTGGACGTCGAGATCCACGCCCCGGGCCCCGCGCACCGGCATTGCATGGCCGCGATCCGGAACACCAACTATTACGAAGTGGCCCTGGTCGGTCCGAAATGCCGCAACCCGCTGCCGGAGGTGTACGGTTGCGACTACACCGACCAGCTCGAGTGCGTGGGCGCGGACGGGTGTGTGCCCGTGCCGGAAGGAGATGGCTTGGGTGTCGCCTATGACTGGGAGTACCTTCGGCGCGCGCAGGTGAGGGTGCACCAGTTCCCGTGAGGGAGAATTCGACGGGCGAACGACGGCCCTCTGGCCCGTGGCGGGGCTTCCGCGCCACCAGCCGCAACCAACGCCGCCCGTCACTTCGCCAAAGCGTCGTGGAGGATTTCGGCGGGATGGAACGCCTTGCGCCCGGTGCCGTCCTTGATCTGGTGGCGGCAGCTGGTGCCGGGGGCCGCCATCAGCGTGTCGGCCGGGGTCGCGCGCACCGCGGGCAGCAACACCAACTCGCCCACCCGCATCGACACGTCGAAATGCTCGGCTTCGTACCCGAACGATCCGGCCATGCCGCAACAACCCGACGGAATGAGGGTTACCTGGTAGTTGGCCGGCAACTCCAGGGCTTTGACCGTCGGGTTCACGGACGCCAACGCCTTCTGGTGACAGTGGCCGTGCAACTTGATGGTGCGCGCCTCCGTCGTAAAAGCTTCCCGCCGAATCCGGCCCGCCTCGGCTTCACGGGTGATGAACTCGTCGAACAACAGCGCGTGCTTGGAGAGGTGCTTGGCGGCGTCGCGCAGGTGCGAAGGCACGAGGTCGGGCACCTCGTCGCGAAAGCCGAGGAGCGCGGACGGTTCGATCCCCACCAGCGGCGTTTCGGCCGTCACCACCCCCCGCAACAACTCCACGTTGCGGATCGCCAACCGCTGCGCGTCCCGCAACAACCCCTTCGAAATCTGCGCGCGGCCGCTGCTGACGTGTTTGGGGATGGTGACTTCATAACCCAACCGGTTGAGCAGGCGCACGGCCTTGGTGCCCACTTCGGCGTCGTTGTAGTCGGTGAACTCATCGCAGAACAGGAGGATCCTGCCCTTTGGGAAAGCGGCTCCCCGGTTGGCGTGGGTCCGGTGCCAACGGCGCACCGTGGTGTTCCCCAGCGTCGGCAGGGAACGGCCGGGCGCAAAGCCCGCCAGGCGTTTGATCATTCGGGATGACGCGGGGTGGCTAATCGCGAAGTTGTAGGCCCACGGCGCCCGTGAGGCGAGCGCCATGGCGCCCGCAAACCCGCCAATCAAACGCGCCCGCAGCGGCACGCCCCGGGTGTCGTAGACCTGTTGCAACCATTCCGCCTTGAGCCGGGCCAGGTCCACGTTGGACGGGCACTCGGACTTGCAACCTTTGCAGGAGAGGCACAGGTCCATGGCTTCAGCGATCCCTGGGTGGTCGAACGGGTTGGCCTGCGGGGAACGGGTGAGCACCTCGCGCAGGATGTTGGCGCGGGCGCGGGTGGTGTCCCGCTCGTTGCGGGTAACCATGTAGCTGGGGCACATGGTGCCGCCCATCAGGTGCGACTTACGGCAGTCGCCCGAGCCGTTGCACAGCTCGGCGGCGCGCAGGATCCCGCCCGACGCGCCAAAGTTCAGCACGGTCGCGAACTCGCGAGTTTTTTGGCCGGACTCGTAGCGCAAGGAGCCGTCCATGGGCGGGGTCGCCGTGATCTTGCCGGGGTTGAAGATGTTGAGCGGATCCCACGCCCGCTTGACCGCGCAGAACCGGTCGTAGTTGGCTTGGCCGACCATGAGCGGCAAAAACTCGCCGCGGAGCCGGCCGTCGCCGTGCTCGCCGCTCAGCGAGGCCCGGTGGCGCTTCGCCAGCTGGGCCACTTCCGTCGCCACCACGCGGAAAAGGCGCCGGTGTTCCTCGTCTTTGAGGTTGAGGATCGGACGCAGGTGCAGTTCCCCGGACGCCGCGTGACCGTAGTGGACGGCCGAGAGCCCGTATTGGCCGAGGATCTCGTCGAAACCGCGCACGTACGCCGGCATCTCCTCGGGGTCGACGGCCGTGTCCTCGATCACCGCCACCGGTTTGGCATCACCCGGGAGGTTGGAAAGCAGCCCCAACGCCGCTTTGCGCAGGTTCCAAACCCGGTGCTGGTCCGGGCCGCACACCGTCGGGTAAGCGTAACCCAGGCCGGCGGCACGCAGTTCCGCCGCCAAGCGCCCGGCGGCGATGGCAAACTCTTCCCGCGATGGGACGGGAAGTTCCACGACCAAGATCGCGCCCGGATCGCCTTGGACAAAGAAACGGTTCCGGCGCTGTTCCAAGTTCGTTTTGGTGCACTCCAAAATCCGGTCGTCCAGCAACTCGCACGAGCGCGGCCGGTGACGCAAGGCCACCAAGTTGGCGCGCAACGCCTCGTCGATCGTGGCGCAGTGCACGCAAACCAAGCCGCTTTCGGATGGAACGGCTTCGCACGCGAGCGTGATCTCGGACAAGAGCGCCAGGGTGCCTTCCGAACCGGCCAACAACCGGCAGAAATTGAAGTCCGGCCCACCCGGCGTGAACGGCGCGCAAGCCGCCAGCGCGTCCAAGGCATAGCCGGTGTTGCGACGGTGCACCGACGGTTTCGGAAAGTTTTTCACGATCTCGACCCGGGCTTCGGCGGGGCCGAGCAGGTCCGCGACTTGGCGGTAGAGCGCCCCTTCCAAGCTTTTCCCGCCGGTCTTGGCCTGGAACTCCCCGGGCGAGACAGGGCCGAAAAGGGCGACGGACCCGTCGCTCAACACGGCCCGCACCGAGACGAGGTGCTCGCGCGTGCTGCCGTAGATGACCGAATTGGCGCCGCAGGCGTTGTTGCCCACCATCCCGCCGATCATGCAACGGTTCTGGGTCGAGGTTTCGGGCGCGAAGAAGAGCGCGTGCGGGGCCAGGGCGAGGTTGAGTTCGTTGCGCACCACCCCGGGTTGCACCCGCACTTGGCGGCGCTCCGCGTCGATCTCCAGAATGCGGGTGAAGTGGCGGGAGACGTCGACGACGATCCCTGGGCCGACCACTTGTCCGGCCAACGACGTGCCGGCGGTCCGAGGGATGAGGGAGGTGCGGTGGGCGCGGGCGAAGCGCACCAGCTTGATGAGATCCACTTCGGTCTTCGGCAGCGCCACCGCTTGCGGTTTCTCGCGGTAAACGGAGGCATCCGTGGCGTAAAGCGTCCGCGTCGTCTCGTCGACGCGGAGCTCGCCCTCGAGTTCGGCGGCCAATCGGCTGAATGCCTCGGCGTTGGGGGACTGCATGGGGTCACCCTAACCAAGAGACCCCGCCAGGACCACCCGGAACGGGGGGACAGGTGCCGGTACGTTCGGGGGGGAGCACGGGTGGAACCGCGCGCTAAAATGCCTCGGAGACGGGCGAGACGCCCGCGCTCCCCTGACACTGCCGGATCAGGGCGCGTTTAGCGCCAGACGCTCTTGAGCGTGTAAGCCTCCAGGTCTTGCACCAACACGGGGGCGTTCACCGCCTGCAACCGCATTTCGCTGGGCGGCCCGTTGCGCATGAAGAAGCTCGTGGTGCAGACCTTCGCGCCGTCGTCGACGAAAACCTCCAGCACGGAACGGTCCACCAGCACGTGGAGTCTCACCGTCTGGTCCGGGTTGCCGGTCCACGTGGAGAAGTCGTTGGTGAAGTAGCGGTTTTGGTAGCCCGTGGCGTAACCGCGGTCGACGTAGACTGCGCTCTGGGCCCAATCCACCCCGACGGTGACAAACTCGCCGGCGGCGTTGCGGATCTGGATGTTCAGACGCCCCCCGTCCCCGCCCGCCAGCGTCGTCTGGAACTCGAAGCTGCCGCTCCCTTGCGTGGACACCGTCACGGGGCTGTCTGGCGAGACCGTCGTCGAGCCGTTGTACAGCGTCTTGTCGTGCAGTGAGGTCAACGAGATCGGGTTTTGCAGCAGCAGGTCGCCCGTTTGGGTCGGGTTTTGGCGCAACGAGAGGATGCGCGGCACGGTGAACACCCCGCGCCACGGGTAGGTCGGCACCTCTTGCGTGTACTGCCAGTTGCTCAGCCAACCCACCGCGATCGCCTCCCCGTTGGGCGTGTCGTTGTAGGTCTGGACCGCATAAAAATCCTTCCCGAAGTCCATCAGCCGGGCGGAGGTGTCGTCCGGCGTGAAGGTGGTGCCGTCGAAGTTTCCGACGAAGTACTCGTTCATGCTGCCGCCCAGCGGCGCGCCGGGGTTGATGGCGACGATGAGAAGCCATTTCTTCTGGTTCGTTCCCTGCACGGGAACCTCCAACAGGTTCGGGCACTCATACTGGAAGCCTTGGAACCCGGCCGGGCCGAACGCGCTTAAGAAGGTCCAATTCTTCAAGTTGGCAGAACCGTAGAAAAGCACTTGGTGCGCCTGCGGCAGCGCGACCGCCATCACCCAGCGGTGCCCTGGCGCGTACCAGAAGACCTTCGGGTCGCGGAAGTTCGGGTTTTGCAGGTCGAGCACGGGGTTGCCCGAGTACTCGACGTAGCTCCTGCCGTCATCGCGGCTGTACGCCACGTTCTGCACCTCTTTGGTCGGTTCGTTGAGCGTGTAGACCGCCACGAGACCGCCCCCAGGGACGCCGTTGAAAAATCCCGACGTGTTGTTGCGGTCGACCACGGCGCTGCCGGTGAAAATCTGTCCGGTGACGGGCCCGGTGGTCATTTCCGGGATGGCGATCGGCAGGTCCTGCCAATGCAGCAGGTCGGTGCTGACCGCGTGCCCCCACGCTTGGTGTCCGGCTACCAATTCGAGCGGGTTGTATTGGTAGTAGAGGTGGTAATTGCCTTTGAAATAAACCAACCCGTTGGGGTCGTTCATGAAGTGCATGGCCGGCGAGAAGTGGTACTGCGGCCGGTACGGCTCGTTACGGAGCGGGTAGGCCGCGGCCTGCTCGGCTGCGGACGGCGCCAATGGCTGGGCGAAGCCGGGGGCCGCCAACGACACGACGGATGCCAAAAGGAGGGGCAGTGGTTTCATAGGGGGGTGAAACGGAGGTGGAAAACTGGCACGTGACTTACATCGTTCACGATGTTACCAGCGTGTTTGGCTTAAAGCCGTCGCTACCCCATTGCAAGGTCAAAAGCTCCGCGCTGGCCAGAACTTCCCAGCACGCGTTGCGGCCACAACCACCCGGAATCGACGCGCGGTATCCGCCGGACCGTCGCGCTTCTGCATATCGCGAACCAACCGTTGGAAAAACGGGCGACCAATCCCCGTGCCGTGATCCAGGACTGGGCTGGTCGTTCGGCAGCGCCGTCGCTCGCGCGATTGCTGGCCGCGAGATGATCCTATCCAGAGATTTCAGCCCTGGGCCGCAGCGCATGGGGCGCTCCCGGCAGGGAATGCCAGGGTACGCTTGGTGACAGGAAAAAAACCGGTGCTTGACCCGATCCGCGGATCGAGGGGCAGTTTACCATGGTGGTCGGTTGCGGCACCTTTGGCTGGCCGGGTTTTGCCGGTGCCTGCCAGACGGTTAGCCGATCGAACCACCGGCACTGCCCGCACCAAGCTGACGGAGCGTGTTCATGGCGGCACGGGTCTCGCGTTGAAGTTCGCGCAACCGCCCGCGGGCGGAATCGAGCCGGCCGGCCTCGCGTTCGGTCCAGCGCTGGGCGACGGCCTGGAGGCGCTGGGCGGCGGTACCTAACTGGTTTGCGGCCGCCTCGCCCAGCCCGGGGCGGGTGAGCCGCTCCTGTAGGCGCCGCTGGGTCTCGCCCAGCTCCGCCAGCAGGATCTTCTCGCGGGGCACCCGGCGTAGCCCGCGTGCCAGCCCCACCTTGGAAAGCACCCAGATGAGCCATTTGGTCGGGTCGAGCTGCCAGGGTTTCACCCCGTTGCGGTAGTCGTGCTGGAACTCGTGGTGGAAGTTGTGGTAGCCCTCGCCCAGGGTCACGAGGGCCATGAGCCAGGAGTCCCGGGCGCTGCAGCGCGAGGAGTAGGGCTGCGAACCCAGGTAATGGCAAAGGGAGTTGATGCAAAAAGTCGCATGCTGCAGCGCCACCACGCGGGCCACCCCACCAACGAGGAAGCCGCCCAAAGCCGAGCGCCAGCCGCCCCAGGCGTAGCCGATCGCAGCCGGCAACACGAACGCCACCAGTGCGCCGATCAACTGGACGTAGCGGTGCTGCCACATGACCAGCGGGTCCCTTTTGAGGTCGGCCACGTTGTCGAAGGGGGGCGACGGGTTCAGCTTGAAGAGCAGCCAGCCGATGTGGGCGTGGAACAGCCCCTTGGAGATGCAGTAGGGGTCGTCGTCGTGGTCGACGTGCTTGTGGTGGGTGCGGTGTTCGCACGCCCAGAGGAGCACCGAATTCTCGAACGCCGCCGCCCCGAAGACGAGCGTGAAAAGCCGCACGCTCCAGTGGGCTTTGAAGGTCAGATGAGAAAACAACCGGTGATAGCCCAGGGTGATGGAAAAGCCGCAGGCCATGAACATGGCGAAGAACAGGGCGACTTGGAACCAATCTACTCCGAAGTACCAGAGGTAGGCGGGTACCGCGGTCAGCGTGAGCGCTAAAGTGCCGATCAAAAAGGAACTCACCGTCCAATTGACCCTGTTGAAGGGGATGTTTGAAAGCATGGGTTGGTTCAAAGGTGCAGACTTCCGAGAAGCGCTTGGCGTACGTGCGTCAGACTTAAGCCGATGATCAAAGCTCGTCGACGTCTGGCGACTCCTCTCATACATTTGAGATCGGGTTACGGTCGTTTTTGGGTATGGCAGAACCTGTCAACGCAGACTCCGGATCGAACCAGGAATGCCCTCCGTGAGAGACGCGACGTCGCAGCTCAACGCCAAGCAGATCGTGCAAAGAATCGAGAAGGTCACGTTGCGTTCGCCGCGTTCGATGCCGCCAAAGTAGGTGTGGTTCAAGCCGCAAATCCCGGCGAAACCGCGTTGGTTATAGCCCAAGGCAATCCGCGCGACCCGGATACGGGAACCCAGTCTCAACAGTTCCACCCGTGGGGTATTCATAACTTATACATGGGGACGTACAGGCCAAAGTTCCGCCGAAAGCTGCGGCAGGATGGCGTCCTGCGCCCATGGAATCACCCGCAGGCCTAATTCACGGGAAACCGTCCGACGAGCCCTGTGCCGGGCCGCTTGGAGCTTGCTCCAGGCAAAACCGAATGTGCCATACCGATTTCGTCGAGTTGTCGTAGCTTTGGCCTATACCGGCAGGGTACAAGCTCCTTACGAGGGAACGGCCGTGCACCGGTTCAATTCGTCGCCTCTTCACGGGTGCAAGTCCGGGCCAGCACGTCTACGAAGCGGCCAGCTGCCTCGGCCGAAATCCCTCCGGGTCTCCACGCCGCCTGGACCGGCATCAGCACCGGTGCCTTTGCAGAGATCTCCCGAAACGCCACTCCCGGGGCGGCTAGTTGTTGGACCGGTTCGCTCACCACCGCCGCGCCAAACCCTGCGGCCACAAAGGCTAGGGCGCTAGCGGCACCGTCGGCCTCCTTGACTAGCCGTGGTGCAAAGCCTTCAAGTCGGCAAGCCAAGCGCAGCCATTCGTCGTAGGTCGGAGAGGCGGTTCAGTCCCACCAACGGCTCTTCGCGGAGCAAACGCAGGGGCACCGGCGAGTGTGCGGTCAAAGGATGGCTCTGAGGTAACGCGATCCGGGCAAGATAATCCAGCAAAGGTCGCACCCGCATCAGTTCCAACACGGGCCGTTCACCCCAGAGCAGCAGGCCCACGTCAATGCGACCCTCCACCAGCGCCTTTACTTGCGAGGCGCCGTCCATTTCCAGGCAATCGACGACGATGGCTGGAGACGCTTGCCGCCATACCCGAAAAGGACCGTAACCCGACTAACAAGGTATGGGCGGGTCGGCGCCGTCCGGACGAAGGGTGGACAGTCGATGAACTCTTCCTTCCATATCACTGACCCCGATTCCCGGGGTCGCGAAGGAAAGCAGGCTTATCCCTACAACAACCCGGTGATCGGGCCGACCCGAAAAGGGGCGGCGCGTCGCACATTAGCCGGCCGCCTGGCGATGCGCACACCACGATCCCACCTGCATTAAACCGATCCTTTATGGCTACCGATAATCCTGCCTTTCCCGTCGCGACGCACGTCGCGGCCAACTCCCCACCCGAGACGACCACTCACCGCAACACGGTGGCGGCGCCTTCCGCGCACCTGAGCGGCGCCGTGCCCGCGGTCTCCAGCGCGCACCCGAGGATTTCTTGGGGCGCCATCCTCGCCGGCGTGGTCATGGCCCTGGTGTCGCAGCTCGCCTTCTCCCTCCTCGGCTTGGGCTTGGGCGCCAGCAACGCCAACCCGTACAGCGACAACCCCATGGGCGGCCTTGGTCTCGGCGCCGCCATTTGGACGCTGTTGAGCGTGCTCATCTCCCTCTTCACCGGGGGCTACGTGGCCGGACGGTTGGCCGGCATGCCCCGGCACCAAGACTCCATGCTCCACGGCTTGATCACCTTCGGGCTGACCTCGCTCCTCGGCTTCTACCTGCTCACCAGCGGCCTGGGGGCCCTGATCGGCGGCGCGGGCAGCCTAGTCTCGTCGGTCGTGGGCTCGGCGGGCCAAGCGGCCGCCAAGGCGGCGCCGGGGCTGGTGGACGGCGCCAAAGCCAAGCTCGCCGAGAACGGCGTGGCCCTGGGCGACGCCCAAGGCCAGTTTGAGCAGCTTCTAGGCCAGGCCGGCCAGCCGGGCCAAGCGCAGAACCCGAACGCCGCGGGGGGCGACTTTAAGGCGTTGGCCGGCCGGGTGTTCGGCCAGAACCAAGGCGCGCCCAGCGCGGCCGACCGCGACGCGTTGGTTAACGCGGTCATGACCCGCACCGGCAAGACTCGCCCGGAGGCGGAGGCGATCGTCAACAATTCCCAGCAGGCCCTGCAGCAGGCCAAGGAGAAAGCCGAGCAAGCCAAGCAGCAGGCCCTCGCGGCGGCCGACGCCGCCCGCAAAGGCGCGGCCAAGGCCGGGCTGGCCTCCTCGCTGGCCCTCCTGCTCGGCGGCATGGTGTTCTTCGCCGGCGTCGTCGCCCCGAAGGTG
>CAXUNV010000154.1:0-803 GCA_964252355.1 uncultured Chthoniobacterales bacterium
TCGGCATGGCCCCGGTCGTGGAGATCACCCGCGAGCAGTGGCACAAGCTTTTCTAGGTCAACTCCGAAGGGCTATTCTTGACGTTACAGGCCGGCGCCAAGCAGATGATCGCGCAAGGGGGCGGCGGGAAAATCATCAACCTCGCCAGCCAAGCCGGTCGGCGCGGCGAAGCGTTGGTGCTGGTCTATTGCGCGAGCAAGGCCGTCGTCATCAGCGTCACCCAATCGGCGGGTCTAGCCCTGATTAAACATGGCATCAACGTGAACGCTATCGCGCCCGGGGTGGTCGACACGCCCTTGTGGGAACTGGTCGACCGCGAGTTTGCCCGGTACGAAAACCGGGCGGTGGGCGAGACCAAACGGATGGTGGGCGCCGCGGTGCCGTACGGGCGGATGGGCAAGCCTGAGGACCTGGTGGGCGCAACGGTGTTCTTGGCCACGGCGGATGCCGATTACGTCGTCGGCCAAACGTTCGGCATCGACGGCGGCAACTGGTTGGCCTAAACGCGATGAAAAATGACAAAGGCCAAAGGCCAAATTTGGCGGAAAGGCAAGGCACGAGATGCTGCCGGGCTTCTTTGGCCTTAAACATTTGGCCTGCGCGCAGCGCCGGGTAGGGCAAGAGGTGTTTTACGAGACGCTGCCGGGCCACAAACCGGGGTGCAGCGAGATGTCATGGTCATTCGCGCCGGCTCAAACCGCCCGGCCATCGTCACCTGGCGGTGGCCGCTTGCTTCAGCCGGCCGGGTTTTCGCCCCACCGGCGTCACCCCCCCGCTCCCCCCAGCCCCCGCGGGGAGATGCC
>CAXUNV010000154.1:813-7285 GCA_964252355.1 uncultured Chthoniobacterales bacterium
GGGGGGGCCCCCCGGCCGCGGTGGACATTCCGTCGCGCGCCGCGCCCCGCCCCACCGGGTCACCCGTGCGCCCGCAGGCGACTAACCAACTTCCCCTCTCCGAACCCCCACCTCGCGATCCGCCAACCGGGTCGGTTCCGGCAGCCGGTAGCGCGTGCAGAACCGGAGCACCAGCGTTGGCGCCGTCGCGACGCTGACCCGGTGCCCTGGCGAAATGTAAAGGGGCTGGACGCCGTCCTTCGTCCGCAACACCGTCCCGAGCACCTGACCTTTCACGGTCAGCTCTACGCGAGAACCCCGGGCGTGCCCCGGCTCACGTTTGGCGCGAACCCACAACGGGCTTTTGGCGCACCCGATCGTCGGCACGTCGAAAATCAAACCGAGGTGCGACGCCAATCCGAGGCGGCGCGGGTGGACGATGCCATGGCCATCGCAGAGGAGGAGGTCGGGCCGTCCCCGCAGTTGCGCCAACGCTTGGGCGAGCGCCGGGATTTCTCGGAACGAAAGCAGTCCCGGTACGTAGGGGAACGTGACGGGACTGGCGGCGTGGACCATCTCCAGCGTCTCCAAGGTGCTGGCGTCGAGCAGCACCGCGGCCGCCACGGCCACGCCTAGGTCTTCGCGGTAGGCAACATCGATCCCGCCCACCGTCTGCAACGGTTCGCAGAAGTCGTCCCGCACGACGACGCGGCTCGCCAACTCCTTCTGCAGCGCCACGGCCTCCGCCGGCGAAAGTTCCCAAGGATGGTTAAAGGCCGGTTGCATGGAAGAGGATCGCCGCTCAGACCCGGGGCAGGCGCGCGAACGGGGGTGCAAACTTTAGGGTCGCCTGCCCATCGCGGAAAGGTTTACGCTCACGCGCGAGCTAATTTCTATGATCGACCAACCTCCCACCGACCGCTTGCAGCTTTCTTTGGAAGGATTGGCCGCGGCCCGTCAAACCACCGATCGCCTTTCGACCTTCCTGGAGAACCGCCTGCGCGGCTTCCTCGACACCTTGCGTCCCATCTTGTTGCCACCGAGTCTCGGCAGGGGTGGCGCCGGTCGCACGGACAAGCTGTTGGCTGAGGTGCGGGAAGGTTACCGCCGCGCGACCGAACGGAGGCTTGAGATGCCTCGCGAGCTTGACCCGGCCTGGCTGGATGAGCTCGGCACGCGCCTCGAACTGAACCGTTGGGAATACCGGCACCCGCTCTCGCCCGACCGGCAAGGTCCGTCCGTTCAAGTCACCTCCCCGACCCGTTGGCTGCTGAGCTACGGCCCGGCGCTTACCTTAACCGCAGCCAGCGCCGCCTACGCGAACCGCGCCGACAAGAACCTGACGCCGTTGCGGCAACACTTCGTCAACGCCCTGGTCCTTGCCGCCGTCGTCACCCAAACTTCGGGACTTCCGGCTTTGCTCGGGGCGTTGCGTTACCGCCTGGAGGTATCCCCGTGGCCCCCCCTGAACGGTTTACCATTGGTGACCCTCGCCGCCGAACTGTCGAGTCGCCTCCCCTCCGACGAGATGATCCGAACCGCGACGGCTTTTTCGGGGGTGCCGGCGTTTTTGGAGGTGATCGACCCGGCGGCTCTCGATGCCGCGGCGGACCCGTTTTGGGAAGAACTGCGGCGGGCCGCTTCCCCGTGACGGGCCGGACCGGCGCGACTGCGGCCTGACGGCCTGACCGCAGCTGTACGTACATCCAGACGGAAAAGGCATGAGGATCACGCCCAACGTCGACAGGCTCATCGCTAAAAGCGCCCGACAGATCGACGCATCGATCTTGACCCTGGACGCGCATCTTCAGCTGGTGCGCGGCTTGGTCGCCGTCGACCGGGTGGTGTGACGTAGGGAACCCCCTGCTCTCCGGCCGTCGTTCGGTCGCAGCAGGTGCGCCTTTCTCGTGCCGAGTTGCGCCGCCGTGCACGTGCGCACATCCCGCGATCTTTAATCGTGAAAATTGATGGCAATCCTAAGGTTTCGCGCATTTCTGGCTTAAGCGTGCGCAACCGCCGTGGCGGGTCCGTTTCCGCCTTCCTTCGACTGCGCCAAGCCGCCTATGCTCCTGCCCGCACGAGCCATGGGGGCGCCAGCGCCCGCTCCCGTCCGGTCACGCCCAAACGCTTCCGCACGGGGTTTATGCGGCGTTCCTCATGGCCCCGCGCTGCCCCCCTGACCGTTCCGCTTGACTGCACCTGACGCCAACACTTGCCGATCCCTGCTCTTCCCACACCCTAGCCCCCCGCCATGCGCGAAATCCGCCTTTCTGCCATCACGCCACCTCTCTCCCGCCCGCCGGCAGGTCACGCGTTGTTCAACTTGACCATGCGGCGATGGGCGTTTCTCTGCCTCGGCCTATGGCTCGGCTTTGACACGTCGAGCACCCGCGCCCAAGGAACTTCGTTCGGTCTCTCCTGGGACGGTAGTTTTGTCCAGACCTCGGCCGACCGTCCCAATCTCAGCACCGGCACCTTTGGTTATGGGGCGTCCGTTGGTCTCGCCGCCAACAGTGGGATCACGACGGCCACGGTGCTGACCCCGCCAGGCGCCGGCGAAACTCTTTCCCTGATCGCACCCAACCAATTGGCTTACACGGAAGCAGGGATCCCCACCTTCACCGCACTTGCCGCCGAATACCCGTTTACTGGCGCAATCTACCAATTCCAAGTGGGCCGCCAACTCACCGATTTTACGGTTGCCCAGGCGCTCTTTCCTAACCTCATTCCGGCGGTTGACGCCAAGACGTTTGCCAACCTTCAAACCTACGATCCCGCGCAGCGTCTGACGCTTTCTTGGACCCCGTACGCCTCCTCGGCGCCGGTGGCAACCTCCCAGGTCATCGTGACGGACGCAAATGGAGGGGTGGTGTTCCAACGGCTCTTTACCCGGAACAACGCTTCCTCGGTGACCTTGGATCCCAACCTGCTTCAGCCGAACGCCACCTACCGGCTGACGCTGAACTTCTCCCAAGCTAAACCGGACCGCCTCGAAGCCGAGTCCACCAACGCCTCGTTCGCCTACGCGACGAACCTGACCTTCACCACGGTGCCGGAACCTGGCAGCGTCTCCCTGCTCGCGGCGGGCGTCGTGTTGGTCGCGGCCGCGGCCTGGCAACAGCGGCGGAAGGTGAAAGCCTTGCGCTGAGCCACCGGCACCCGGCGGACCTCGCCTAAAGGTTGGTAGGGCAAGAGGTGTCTTGCCTTACCCGCCGACAAGCCGGAGCAAAGGTGCGGCCAACCGCAGGGGTGGGTCGCTGCCGATTTGTCAGTGATGCCGATGGCTTTCAGCCAGGAAGATCGCCTTCTCCCGCCCCTTCAAGGCTAGCACCCTTTCCAAAACCGCCACCTGGGGTTGCACCCCAGGCTCCGCATCTTAGCACCGCTTCGCGGTTGCCGGAAAGGCTGCGCCCCGAGGTGGACCCGACGCGCTCCCCTCGATCGCCGGAACGCCACGGTTTTTCACCGGCCGGCAAGGCGGTGCAAAGGCGCGCCCGTTGCGCTACGGTGCACGCCTTCAAGATGGACGATCATTCGCTCGCGCGTTGGCTGACCGGCGATTGGTACCGCCTTTTGCCCGCACCGTGGGCGTCGGTGGCCCTGAGCTTTGCCGCGGTCGTTTGCGGCACGTTGGTCGGCACCGAACGCGAACGCAAAGGCAAGCCCGTCGGAGTTCACACCTTGACCCTCGTGAGCTTGGGTGCAGCCACCTTCACCCAACTTTCGACGGTGCTCGGCGGCCCGGACGGCGAAGCCGCACGGACCATCGCCGCGCAGATCGTTTCAGGCGTCGGCTTCCTCGGCGCCGGCGCAATCCTTCGCGGCAACGTCGGCGTCACGGGGCTGACGAGCGCGGCGACGATCTGGGCCATGGCCGCGGTCGGCATGACCGCCGGTGCCGGCTACGGCGGGGCGTCCCTCGGTTTGAGCGTGATGATCGTCGCGGTGCTCACCGTCATTTCCGCGGTCGAACGGCGATACCTCGGCCCTTGCCGCTACACGACCGCGCGGGTTCGCTTCCGGGCGGAGTACGGCAAAGGGCGGATCAAGGTGGAAGAGGTTCTAGACGTGCACCGGGTGCTGCCGGCGAGCCGACGTTGGGAAACGCCCGAGACGGACGATGCCGGCCAGGACGCCGCCGATCCGGCCGTCGTCGTGCGTTACTGCTACGTCCACCTGCAGCATAAGGAATTTCTCGTCCAACTGGCGCAGCTGCCCGAGGTGCTCGAGATCGCCCCGGAGAACGCCGCGTGCGTTTCCTCGAACACGGAATCGGTCAAGGCCGGGCGGGAGGTCGGGCCGCGCGCGGATCGTTGATCTCGACCATTCACCCGATACACAGAACGACCGGGAATCGTCGCGGTAGGGCGGAGCTCCCCTTGTCATTCCCCAAAATGCTTTTGCCCCAGCCGGTAGCCCTCGACCAGTGTTGCCAGTCGGGTCAAACCCCGCCACAGCGTTTGCCAGCCCGGCAGCCCGTCGCGCTTGCGGTTCATGTGCCCGCCCAAACGGCCTACAGCTAACACTACTTCGCCGACAGTTGTAAGTCGCCGCTCGGTGGCAGCGGCGAAGACCTGTAGCTCCTCGGTGGCCAAGCCGCTTTTCTCAGCAGAAGCTTGTGGATCAACGCGCGCCTGTTCCTTGAGGGCAAGCAGGCGCACGGCCACTACGCTCATGAGAGCCACCGCTGCCTTGAGCCGCGCGCCGGTCTCCAGTCGGAGCTTGTCGGCACCCAAACCAGTCTTCAGGGCTTTGTGGAACTCCTCAATGAGCCAGCGCGTGGCGTACTGCCGCGCACACTCGCGCGCCTGCGCCACGTCGGTGACGGGCACATCGGTCAGGAGGAACCACTCCAGCGGCACCTTGACGCCCGCAGGCGGGTTGGCTTCCCACACGCGCACCACCGTGCAGCCGTACGGCGGCAGGCGGCTTTTGTCCGTGGTGTGGCCGGGCCGGTCGGGTGCCAGGATGCGTACAGGCGCGGCACTCAGGCTCAGGCGTGCCTGCCGGGCAGCCGCGCCAGTGCGGGCACGCAGCGGCAGCGTAAAGTCGCCCAGCTTGGGCAACGTGCGCGCGAAGCTCAGCAGGTACTGGCCGTTGCGTTGTTCGGTCTGTACGTCCAGGAGCACGCGGTCGTAGGCAGCGCGCACCACAAAGCCGTGGCCGCGCGTCCGGCAGTCGCACAGGTACTCGTACAGGTCAGCCTCGCGGTCGGCCACGCGCACCCAGCGCACGCCTGCCTCCTCCGGAGCGTTGCCCATGCGCTCGCCGCTACGCACCCACACCATGGAGAGCCGGTCGGCTCGCTTCTGTGAAGAGCGCACATCGCCAACCTTTTCGCCCGACGGACGCGGCTTCTTGAGCAGGTACTCTTGATCGGCGATGCCAAGCACCTCCACGGCAGGACGACCCACGTTTGGTTCGTCGTCGGCATTGGGTAGGCGGCGCACGGCCAGGGTGGTGTGCAGCAGGAAGCCGCGGCAATGGTCGTTTTGCAGGTTGCCGATGGAGGCGAGGTCCTCGACCGGGTGCACGCGCGTCCAACCGAGTTCGGTCGAATCTTCGAGCAGCAGGTACGTGCCGGGCATCTGGAGGCGGGCTTTGACCAAGGACTGATGCCCGGCTTGCAGACGATCTGGCGTAGCCTCGGGTCGATCAAGCAGGGTGTAGGCGGCCTTCACGTCGTAGCGGTCCAAAAAGAGTTGCGGGATGCTGCCGCCCGGCTGCCGCGCCAAGCCGGCGGCCAAGGCGACGGCGCGCTGCACACGCCGTCGGTCGCCTAATGCGGCGGTGTGGAAGTGGTGTCGTGCCCAAGTGAGAGGATCAAGCGGATGAAGCGAGCGGCTGTGCATGCTGCCATGATGCACCGCATCTCGGACCGCCATTGCGTCAACCGCCACGCTGATCGTCCAGCGAAAACCATCCCGCCAAACCACCGTTTTTTGGCACCGCGCCAGTGCTCGATTCTAATCATGGGGACGTTGGAACATTTATCACGCGGCCATTGCCTCCCGTTGCAGCAGGGTTCCTTTCCGCTGCACCCCCCAGCGGTAGCCGGAAAGCCCGCCGTTCTGACGCACGACCCGGTGGCATGGGATCGCCATCGCCAGCGCATTTGCTCCGCAAGCCTGGGCAACGGCACGGACGGCCTTGGGCAGCCCGATCCGCGCGGCAATGTCAGTGTAGCTCATCGTCTTGCCCACCGGGATCTCGCGCAGCGCCTGCCACACTTTGCGTTGGAACACCGACCCCTGAACATCCAGCGGCAAGTCGAAAGGTTCCTGCGGCGCTTCGATTAGGCCGATCACCCGGGCGACGGTCCCCTCAAATTCCTTGTCGCCGCCGAGCAGTCGCGCCTTGGGGAAACGATCCTGGAGGTCGCGGGTCAGCGCATCCGGGTTATCTCCCAGAAGGATGGCGCAAACTCCTTTTTCTGACGCGGCCACCAACACGCTGCCCAGCGAGCATACTCCCACCGCAAAGCGGATAGTCG
>CAXUNV010000154.1:7295-9640 GCA_964252355.1 uncultured Chthoniobacterales bacterium
TATCGATCCCACCCCGGCGAAAGCTCGTCGGCGTCATCCCGAGCGTTTCCGCAGTTTTGGCGTAGAAGCGGCTGCTGGAGCCGAAGCCCGCGTCGTAGATCGCCGAGGTGACGCTGTGATGTTTGGAAAGCAACGCCTGGCGCACCTTTTGCGCGCGATGAGCCGTGGCGTAAGCTTTGGGAGTCACTCCGGCCTGGGCCTTGAAAACCCGGTGGAAATGGAACGGACTCATCCCAACAGCCTTCGCCAGCACAAGCAGAGTGGGAGCCTCTTCGCTGTGGGTGATCAGGCGGCAGGCTTTCGCCACCGCAGCGGTGTAGTCCTCGCTCAGTTTGGGACCCCTCGGACGGCAGCGTTTGCAGGGCCGGAAACCCGCCCGCTCAGCGTCGGCCGCGCAAGCGTGGAAGCTGACGTTCTCGCGCAAAGGTGGCCGGGAGGCGCAAGATGGCAGGCAGTAAATTCCAGTGGTTTTGACAGAGAAAAAGAAGTGTCCATTCGCACGCGGGTCTTTGGCGCACACGGCACGCCATTTCGCCTCGTCGTCCACGTAGGTGGTCAACGCATTGTTCTCGGCTCGAATTGGGGTAGGCATCGGTTTCATTTGGTTGCACATCAATCTGACCGCTCCCGCATTAGCCTAAACTCCGCTTCTTGCTTTTTCATCCGACGAACATCGGCCAACTTCTAAACATCAGATGCTTGCCTCGTTCGGTTCGACGAGTCGAGGCGCTTCTCTTGACAAAAGAAACGCAAGCCTGGCCCGAAACCCAGCCAAATTTTATAAATGACGAGATAACCCAGCTTTGAAAAAGAGCTTTTGTGCGGCGGCATTCTCGATATTTGCATCGACGCGTAAGACAATGATGCCCCGCGCTCAGGCGAGCGCTTCCGCTTGCGCCACTCCATCCAATGAGAAAGCAAGAAACGGAGCGTTTAGCCTGACGGTTCCCTCTAACGTCGTGGCATGCACAAAACCATCGAGCCTTCGATTCTTTACTTCGGCACTCCGGTCGTCCTCGTCAGCACGCGCAACGAAGACGGCACCACCAACGTCGCCCCCGTGTCCTCTGCCTGGTTCCTGGGCTGGAGCTGCATGATCGGGCTTGCCGCCGACTCGAAAACGACACGGAACCTCGTCCGTGAGCAGGAGTGTGTGCTCAACTTCGCATCCGTCGACCAGGTTGGGGCAGTGGACCGGCTCGCCAAGACGACCGGCGCAAACACCGTCTCAGAATGGAGAGGGACCGCCGGGTACCAGCATGTGAAGGACAAGCTTGGCTTCGCGGGCTTAACGGCGCAAGCATCGGAACTCGTGCAGCCCCCCCGCGTCGCAGAGTGCCCGGTGCAGATGGAGGCTGTCTTGCAAGCGGCACACCCCTTCGGCGGCTTCGCAGCGCAACGCTCCTACGGAGACGGCCTGACGGACGCCTTTCTCAATGCCTACGAACTCAAGATCGTTCGGGTGCATGTCGCCGAAGAACTGCTGCGATCCGATAAGCCTAACCACGTGGACTCGGACAAATGGAAGCCGCTCATCATGAGCTTCTCGAAGTTCTATGGTCTCGCCGAAGGTCAGGTTCTCCCGTCCAGGCTCGCCGAGATCCCGGAGGGGTTTTACCGGCCCGCGGAACAGATGGGTGGCGCACGGCACGCAAGGAGTGCATGACAAAAAGCGACGTGGAGAGTGGCGGTGCAGTGGGCGAGCACTACCAATGGCTGCCTATTTCCCATGAAAGATGGTGGACCGACTTTGTGATGTGGGTCGTACGCCTATCTTGGAAAACCTCGGTTTTGTGGCACCAGGGAGCGCCCTCCGGGGATTTTTGAGCCCGCAGGCAGCACGATCGTGCCAAAAACTCGTCTCACAAATCAACGTGCCATTTCGTTGAAGTGAGTTGAGTTCGTGACACTGCTCGCCTGTGGCTGTCACGGCGATTTGGGGAGTGACAAGGAGCTCCCCGCCTCACATCCCGGGAGGGCATGCGCTCCCGCGCCTCCGACTTTGACGCTGGCGCCTCTCGCGAGTTCCGCCCGATCAACTTACCCGTCCGGGTAAGGTCTGACGTCCCCGCTCGACCGGCAGGCCCCCCAAGAACTTCCGCCCATGACGAGTCGCCTTTTCCTCGCGTGGTCTTGGTTCGGTCACGGCCAGCTAACTAAAATAGCCCTAGCGTTCACCATCTCACGATTCAGTGCGATGGGTAAAACGTTTGTGCTCGGGTCGCCAGGCGATCCTCCCACCGAAAAGGAGGTAAATCGGTTCCTTCAACTCCAAGATAAGCGCACCCCCACGGGCGCGGAGGCCAGTTCGGTGCGCCTTTTTGGCGTACTCCCTAGCTGGGTAC
>CAXUNV010000155.1:0-9576 GCA_964252355.1 uncultured Chthoniobacterales bacterium
CTGCTGAGCCAGCTGTTCCAAGGTGACAAACCGACACCCACGCCGCCGCCTGGACTCGGCTACAACCCGCGCAACTGGAACGCGGTGGAACTGCTCGGCGCCGGCCGCGGCGCAGTCCCCGTCGATGCGCCCGCGGACATAGTCATGGGCAAGCTGCGCATCAGCGATGGGTTCCGCTTCCGGGTTTACCACACGCCCACCGGTGGCGACGGCGAGTTGGTGGACTGCGGTGGGAACTGGGCGGCCCTGCGCGCCCTGGCCCGGTTCGGCGGCAAACCGGTCGACGCCGCCGGCCAAGTCTGGCGCTTGTCGTTGAAGCCAGGAGAGCCTACGGCGGTGTGGGTCCAGCTCGCGTTCGACCAAGCGTTGCCCCCGCCGCAAAACTGGCCCACGCTCGACAGTCTCGGTTTGCGGGACGTTGCGGCCGCGCCATGAGCCGGTTTGGCCGGGTTTTCTTGCGGGACCGTTTGGGCGGCCGGGTGCACTTGGCCGTTTTTGGCAAGCATCCAGCCTGGGATGATCACCTGGGCTTGCTCGGTGCCCACACGGAAACCTTGGCGTTGTTGGAGGACCTGCTCTACCGGCAGGGCATCGGCGGCCAGCTCGCGGCGGGTCGCTGGCGGGACGTCCAGGGCGAGGTGCGGACGCCCGAGTTTCGGCACGCCTTCCTCTGGAGCCGCGGTGGCCAGTCCGTGGTGGGGATGCTTTGGCCCTCCGTAGACGGGAAGGGCCGGCGGCAATTTCCGTTCGTCTGCTGCCTGCAAAGTCAGGTGGCGGGCGCGGCCGCCGTGCAGATCTACCTCGACACCGTGGAGCGGTTGGGTCGACGCGCGCGCGAGGCGCCCAGCCAAGCGGACGTGCGTCAGTGGGTGGAACTCGGCACCGGCGACGTGAACCGCTGGACACCGGCAACGCCGAAGGTCGCGCCTCTCCCGCTGCGTGCGGGCGAGATTGGCCAATGGCGAGATGCCTTGGTCAGCTTGGCCCAGGGGACGGTTGAACCGGGCCGAGGTCGTCGACCCGGCACGCCGGCAAAGGAAGCGGTGCGGGTTCCAAGCTTGGACGACCAGCCGTCGGTCAGACTCGCCGGTTACGCGGCTTTCCTGGATGGACTTTCCCCAACACCGTCCACTTACCTGTTGATCACCCGGAACGACCCTGCCTCCCCGGTCGATTGCGTTTTGGGCGAACCTGAGCCGGAGGTATTTTTCTGCCTTGGTGCGGACGGAAGTGACCCGTCCTCAATCTTGCCCACCGGTTCGACGGTGCTACCGCCCCGGGTTCACAAGGCCGTCGATGAGTTTTTGTCGGCGTGTGCGACGGGCGCGCTACCCCTGCCCCGCCGGTCCTTCTGGCGATGGTTGCGGGTGCCCGGCGCTGGGCGCATCGCCCAGCGCAGATAGCAAATCGCAAAACCGGGAGGGCCGGTGCTCCGCGCCGGCGACCAAGGATCTCGACGGCGACCATCGTGCCTGCGGTGGCGGCTCGGAGGCATCGCGTCATCGACCTTGCCCTACCTATCGTCTGGCGGGGGCGGCGGCTCACCCGTAACCGGCGGGACGCCGGGGCTGCCCTGCTGAAACTGATGGGGTGCGGGCGACGGCAACGTGTCACCAAAACTGTCTTGCGCACCGCGGTCGGCGGTGAAAGTGATGATGAAGAAGGGGATGCCGTGGCCGACATGCTGGTGAGACTCTATGACCTGCCGGACGCGGTCGCATCGCGCGACAAACTCCGGCAAGCCGGCGTCGACCTCCGGCGCGCGCTCCCGCCCGAGAAGCACACCGTGGTGGGCTGGGTGCGCTCGAACTTCTCTGCAGGCTGGGCGAACGAGTGCGAGGTCGCCTTTTCGCGTCAGCCAGTAGCCTGCTTCATCGCGACCACAGGACAGGATCTCGTCGGTTTTGTTTGTCACGACGTCACTTGCAAAAACTTTTTCGGGCCGCTGGGTGTGGGCGTGCGGTCGCGACGACAGGGTATCGGTGCCGCGCTCAGCCTAACGTGCCTGACGGCGATGGCGCACGCGGGTTACGCTTACGCCATCGTCGGCAGCGCGGGTCCGATGGACTTCTTCACAAAACTGGTCGGCGCAACCGTCATTGAAAAATCTCATCCGGGCATCTACCGCGGTTTGTTAAGATCCGGCTAACGAGGTGTGTGCCAACCGCTTCGCTTAGCTTCCTGAGCCTGTCATCCATTCCTCTGGGGTCACTACACCAAACGTCAAATATCGTACGCTAACGTTCGTGACGATCCCAGCCAACGCTACTTCCGGTTTGCAGACCACTCGCATGCGCTGATTCGAACCCGTGCGTGAGGATGCTCGCTACTCATCGTGATGGGGTCTGAGTAGCAATTGGACGGAAAACCGGGTTAAGCCGGGTAGCGACGGTCATTTTTTCCTACCGTCCCGTATCTTTCCTCCTTCAACTACCTTCAGCCCATCCTTGTGCAGCGTCCCATCTGGCGCGACGTGCCGGTAGAGCATTTGCCGGGTAATAGCCAGTTCGCGGCATAAATCCGTCACTTCGAGGCGCAGTTTTGCCGCCGTCACCTTGCAGGGTGCACCGCCTTTGCGTCCGCGCGCACGGGCCGATGCAAGCCCGGCTTTGGTTCGTTCGGAGACTAGGTCGCGCTCGAATTCGGCGTTTTTCGGTGCACCGCAAAACGCGGGGTTCGAACGTAACCTCATCCGTGAACGCACGATGGCTGGACTGAAAGCTGCACGAGCTCGCGGGCGCAAAGGAGGTCGACCGAAGAAACTCCAAAGCAAGGACCCGAAAACAATTAAGGCCTTATTAAAAACCGATGAGGTCTCCGTGCAAGAGGCTGCCGCGAGATTTGGAGTTTCACGATCATCGCTTGACCGCAATGGGCTCGCTTGAAGCGCGCTACTTTCTTGACAACGGCAACTGCCGTCTTTCACACTTGTTTTATGAATCCCCCCAGTAACGAAATCGGGTCGCTCGTTTCTCTATGGCGTTATCCCGTGAAATCCATGATGGGTGAAGAACTCAATTCATCCGTGGTGACCGAACGAGGGTTGCTGGGCGATCGCCAGTTTGCCCTCCGGGATCCCTCGACGGGTAAGGCAGCCAGCGCGAAGAACCCTTCGAAATGGCCAAACCTTTTCAGCTTTCGGGCGTTCTACACGGAGGCGGTGGAAAGCAGCTCACCAATACCCCCCGTTCGAATTTCCCTTCCGGACGGTCGGACGGTTCTCAACCGCGACGCAAGGGTTGATACGACCCTCTCCGCAGGGATCGGTAAGCCCGTCCACCTCTCTAACGCAGGGCCGGGCTCAAGCGTCTACGAAGAATTTTGGCCCGACCTGGAGGGGCTAGCACACCGGGACGTCGTGACTGAGGAAGCGATGCCGCCAGGGACATTTTTCGACTTGGCCACCATCCACATCCTCACCACCGCCACGATCGACAAACTTCGTGAGCTTTATCCCCAAGGACGGTTTGAGCCGCGTCGGTTTCGACCCAACCTGATGATATGCCCCAACCAGGGCAAGGGGTTCGTCGAGAATGACTGGATTGGTCAGACCTTAATGATCGCTGACCAAGTGAGGCTAAAGGTAACCGGCCCGTGTACACGTTGCGTGATGATCACGCTAGCCCAGGGTGACTTACCAAGAGACGCCGGAATCCTCAAGACCGCTGCCAAGCACAATCAGGTCAATGTGGGCGTCTATGCCTCGGTTTTAACCGGAGGCGTCGTCCGGTGCGGGGACGTCGTGAGGATCGAAGGGGCGTAGGATCACGCCGGTTCGCAAAGAACCGGAGGCCGCTCCTTTCGAGTCTGGCACCAGAGGTCACAGCTCGGTCCGCTGATTTGCAGCACCGCCCTCCTTAACGCGGGCGGGCTGCTGGCCTCACCGTCAGACAAACGAAGCGGCTTATGGGAGGCCGCCTCTTCTCTTTCGGTGGGAGGGTTCGGAAGCTCTGCAGGAGTTAGAGCGTGTCATGAACCGAGTTACCATATCCTCGGGTTGAATGACTTCCAACAATCATTCCCGCGGGAAGCCAAAGCCGTGACCCGTTGAAGGCGAATAGCTTGCCGAAGGGAAAACCGTCGGTTCATGACGCGCTCGAGCGCTTCCGTTGCAGGCGCAGGTCACGGGTCCAGCAAGCGATCCATTTCCAAGGACATGAGCTCCCCCGGTTTTCTCCGCTTGCTAAGCGGTTAAGGCTTATTTGACGCGGGAGTATCGCAGGCCTTACGTGCCGCCGGCTAAAGTCTGAGGCGCTACAAAGTTGCGGCCGCTTCGGGCTTTACGACGATGTCAGCGCGGGTGCTGTCGACGATTGCCTTTAGCTCGGCCTGCTCCTGCGCGGGGACACTGAACTTATTCAGCGTCTGCTGCAAATCGTCCATGAACGCTTCCCATTCGGGGCCGGTGATTCTCATGTCTTTGTGAGACTCGTACATGGAGCGTCCACTGTATTTTTGCGGGCCACCGCTGGCCCAGCAGACCATTTCGGTGACCAGGTATTTGAAGCCTGGCGGCGTCACGCGATGGTGCGCTTCATCCACCCGGGGGTTCGCGTTCAATCTCGGGTCGCCCATGATGCGGTCAATGAAGTCATCGACGACTGTGGCAATGCTGTAGACGCCACCGAGGCGTTCGTAGAGTGTGGGGGGCTGCGACATAGGATTAACAGCCTATAAGATTGGCGTGTGAGTTGCCACGGTATTTGGCGTACTTCTGTGGGAAAGGCGCTTACCGGGGATGAGCGGGTGCGCCTAGCTACCCGAGTCCGCCCCGCTTGGTGCTCATGGCCGTCTGGTATCAACACCTCTTCCAGAGCGAGCGCGGCCGGGATGGCCTGGCAACCCATCGGCGCGAACTGTGCCGCATACTTTGGCATCAATGGTCGCCTAACTGGGATTAAACGAGGCGACATTCGAGCGGACGGCCGTTTCGTTCGACCACCCGGACTTCGTCGACGTCGTCCTCCATCATTATCGACACGCCTTCGGGCTGGCTGCGGGCGATCCGTCGCTGGAACCTCTGGAAGAGCGTCTTGCCCGCCGCCCCAGGATCATCCCGAGCGTAACGCTTGATGGGATCCGTGACACGCTGAAGCCGGGCGGCACCGCAGATCAAGCGGAGATGTTCCGCGGCCGCCACGGACATCGTCGGATTGAGGCAGGCCATAATCTTCCCCAGGAAGCGCCCGCCGCCTTCGCGGACGCGGTGCTGACGGTCAGGGCTTGGCTCCTTGACGAGTGACCGATGAGTTAGTGCACTGGCCTCTGGTCGGTCCGGAGTGAATCACGGGCAAAGCGGAAGTACACGTGAAATGGATATTGGAATGTTGCGCAAACAAACGATTTTTGACGTTTGGTGTAGCGACCCCCCTCTCTTGCGAAGTGCAGCGCGACGGCGTCGGTGGTTGGTTGGCGACGATGAAACCGAACAGATCGCGTGTTTTGCTTCTGGGCCTCGGCGATTTAGGGTGCCGGATCGCGCAGTTGCTCGTGGGCCGGGGGACAACGCTGCAACTACGGCTGGGTGGGCGAGCTGAGAGGACTTCTGAGTGGGCGCAATTGCTCAGCCTAGGCGCGCCCTGCGTCGTCACCGCGGCCGCGGGGGCCCGTCAGGCAGCGGTGGCCCTGACGGCCGAATTCGAGAGCTTTGAGCCGGACCTCATCGTGCAGTGCGGCAGCCTGCTCTCTCCGTGGGCCTTCCACGAGTGCGCGTCGCCACCCGCCCGCCAGTTGTTGGCCGCCGGGTTCGGGCTCCAGGTATCCTCCCAATTGCCGATCATCCGTGCCGTCATGCAGACCTGTCGAAAGCTAGGTCTAAACCGACCGGTTTTGAACTGTTCGCTTCCCGACCTCACGCATTGCATGTTGGCCCGCGCCGGGCTCGCTCCGACCGCCGGGATTGGTAACGCGGCGATGATCGGCTTGCGGGTGGCACGGGCCGTTGGTTCGAGGGCGTCGCGACGGATCCAGGTAATTGCGCACCACTCCCAAGTTGCCAGGGTCATGAGCGGTGAGGCACCCACTGGGAAGTCGTTGCGCCCCTGGGTCTTTGTGGGGGGAGAACCGGTTTTGCGAGATGAGATACTCTATGCAAAGCCGGGACTAAGGCCCGGTCCCGCCTTAAACTACCTTAGTGCGGTGACCGCTGTCCCGGTCATCGAGGCCTTGGTTGACGCCGATTCGGAATTAGAAACGAATCTGCCCGGGGTAAACGGTCTACCTGGCGGTTATCCGATCACCCTCCGTGCGGGAAAGCTTGCGGTGGATCTGCCGGCGGGCATCGACTTGGCGAGCGCGGTGCAGTTCAACGAATCGGCGGCACGCGCAGACGGGGTGGACCATATCGGGGCAGATGGGACCGTTCATTACACCAGGGAAGCTCGCCAGAGGATGGCGCCGTGGTGTCCAGAATTGGCCGAACCCCTGCACCCGAACGACGCCGACAAACGCTTCGAACTACTTCGGGCGTTCCTTTCGGACTGTCAGCACGGTCAACGACGAGCCCTTGCCTGAAAAGGAGGTGTTTAGTCCCGAGGCATGCCGCCGGTGCGCGGTTAAATCGCGCCTTACCCGATGGTGCCCCCACCAGCCCGACGCAGCGTAGCCGATCCGGCTTGACTGGATCGAGCGGAGCCAAATAGGTTCGACTTACGAAGGAGTTAAAGCCATGGAGATTAAACCCGAACACATCGACACGAGTTCTCCTAACGAAGTTTCCATCAGAATTCCTAAATCGGAGCGTGGAGAGATCCTCGACTTGTACCTGAAAGTGCGGGCGGAAGGCACAAAGGATGGAGGGGTGATCGTCACCGTCCGCTTGCCAGAATAAGTCAGGTTGGATCGCCTGACCAAGTGCGGTTAGCCGCGCCTCATGATGCCGGACGCGGTTCTTGCCAATCGGCACCGATCGGTTCAGATGGCCAGAGGCGGGCCGGCCAAGCCCGAAGCGTCTCAGTTGGACGGGGCGTTGGGGCTTGGCCTCGCGCCGGAACCGTTCCGGAGAAAGCGCGCGCGCTTTGCTCGTGCGGACCAGGGGACGGCGGGTCGCCTTCGTCGCCGCCCATCGCTGGCGGAGGGGCTCGACGCCGTCCTCTCGCCGCCGCTACCGACGCCATTTCAGCCGGCGCCAAAATCCAGCTGACCGCGACCGCGACTTCGGGCGCAAACCTCGCCGAGCTTCCGCGGTGGACTGCGTACCGGCCGGAGGGTCTGCAATCGAGAGGCCAGATGCGCCGCGACGGCACCCTTTTCGGCCTGATGTGCAAAAACCGGCGTGGACACCAACGCCTTAACCACCGCTTTGCGGAGGTGGTGCCAGAAACCTTTCCTGGTGGGCACCTACCATCCTGGTACCAATCGGAGGCTGGGTTCGCGATGCACTCGCCGCTCCATCCCACGATGCTTGAGACTGGTGCGACCAGCGTGTTGGACCTAGTCGGGACGGTGTACGAACTCGCGGATGTGGAAGTGGCGGCGCCGCCAAGCGCGGCCTTCGTGCATGCCGTACTCTCCGTGCGGGGTGCGGCGGCGTTGAACGGCTTGCACGGGGATTTCTCCCTGGCCTTTTGGGATGGGCACCGTCGGGAGTTGTTGCTCGCGCCCGACCACTTGGGTCAAAGGCCGATGTTCATCCGCGAGGATGAAGACTTCTTTTTTTACTGCTCCGAGTTGTCCCCGCTGCTCGCGGATCGAGCGTTCGATTGCCGACTCGACTTCGAGTCTGCGTTCCAGTACTTAGCCGCCGGACGGCCGCTGCTTGGCCGGACCTTGGCGCGCGGTGTCACCCGCGTGCGGGCTGCCCATTACCTCTCCTGGGCACCGCACCGCGCCTGGTTTGAACACCGGTTCTACTCGCCCCTCGGACACGATGCGGACAAGGTCCCCGGCCCGAAGGGCCGGGCGGCGCTGTCCGCCACGCTCGACCACGCGATTCAGGCTCGCGCCGTCACGGGAAAGCAGGCGCTGCTCCTCTCGGGCGGTGTCGACTCCTCTTATCTGGCGGCCACGCTGTCCGCCGCGGTGGGGTCGGCAAGCCTGGAAGCCTACACCATCGAATTCGGCGGTCTGCCCGCGGCCAACGAAGGAGACTACGCCCGCTTGGTGGCGCAGGAATTGGGCATCAATCATCGGTTGATCGTTCTCGATGTTGGGGAGGCGCGAGCGATCCTCGAACATGTTCTTCAGGAAGCCGAACCCTGCAGCGCTTGGGCGGCCGTCACGCACCGGCAGTTGCTGGCGCACATCCACGGTGACGGCCATACGCACCTTTTTTCCGGATTGGGATGTGATGAAGTCTTTGGTGGGTACCGCGCCTTCCTCCGACATTACCGGCTGCTCCGTGCCCAGCAATCGCGGTGGCCCGCGACGGCACAGGTGGACGCGATCGACGGCTTGATGTGGAACCCGGCAGAGGCTCGCGTCAGCCTTTTCCCGGGTATTCCACGGTTTTTCGATGACGCGTCGTTGCGCGCCGCCCTGCAGCCGCCTTACTCGTCCTGGAACTTCATCCTGCACGACATCCAATTCTTCCGCGATTGCCGCCGACTAAAGCCGGATTCTCACCTTTTCGAGCTCATGGTTGCCCATGAGTGCCAACACCGCATTCCCGAGCTGCTTTTCACCAGTTTCGAAACCGCCGGACGGGCGGCGGGCGTCCGAACCGCCTACCCATTTTTGGATGCCCGTGTCGTGGTGCTCGCCACCGCGTTGGGAGCGAGCGAACGCTTTTGGGTTGAGGCGCGCCGGTGGAGAAACAAGAAGGCGTTTCGAGAACTCGCCGCCGCTCGGCTACCCGAGCGCATCCTGCGGCGCAAGCCGGTTTCGTACAACGCCCCTTTCCTCCATTGGATGGCGCATCCAGGCTTCGCCAAGCCGGTTTTGGCGTCCCTTCAGCAGAGCAACCTCTGGAACCTTGGCTTTCTGAGGCGAGATTGGCTGGAGAAGGTCAGGTCGGAGGTGACTTCCTGTTTCCAAAAGCCGAAGGCTGCCTCCCTCAAGTACGTTTATCAACTTTGGGCCTTGATCACCTTGGCAGCATGGTACGACCGCTGGGTGGACCGGAAAGGCGGCGTTTGAGGGCGCACTCGCACGCGATCCTTCCGCGGCGCCTCCCGACGTTTGGCGGAGGCACCTACGAAACTCGCCGGGGACCGCTCGGCAAAACCTCACCACCGTGACGCTGCCATGATCTCCATCGTCGTCTCGTGGCGAGATCGCCGCGAACTCAGTCAGGCTTTGCCGAACCTGGTGGACGCTGCGCACCAAGTTGGCGGAGACGTCACGATCGTAAACTTCTCCGGGTCCGGGGCGTTGCTTCGCTCACAAACGGGACCTTACGCGGGCAAGGTCAAGACGGTGACGGTGGCTGGTCAGCGGTATTTCAACAAGTCGGCCGCCCAGAACGTCGGCGCTGCGCAATCCAAGCGGCCATGGCTGTTCTTTTGCGATTGCGACGTCGTTTGCCAGCCTCAGGAGATTGCCGGCGTCGTGGCCGAACTCGCGACGACTCCGGGGACGTTCGCCACCTTCGCGGGCGTCCATGAGACGGAATCCAATTCAAGCAAGGCGAAACACTAG
>CAXUNV010000156.1:0-9565 GCA_964252355.1 uncultured Chthoniobacterales bacterium
GGCTGCGCCTCTGCGAAGGGGTTGCACCCCCGAAGCCTCCGCGCCGCGTGGCGGGCGGGCCCCGTCCGTAACTGGCATGGTGGCCATCACCTTTGCTCCGGCTTGGCAGCGTCTCGCAAGACTCGCCTTGTCCACCAATCTGACGGCTGCGGCGGCTTTTGCCGTGGTTGGCGGGACGCTGGCGGTCCGGCGCCCGCGGTTGAACCTGGGAGGGCCGGCAGCCTCCCGCTTTGTGCTCGGTCCGCGACCGAATTGTCTTTGCCGTCGCCGCGCTCTTGTCCAAGGTGGGACGGACGACGAACGCGTTCCTGTCAGGGTTTTACCTCGGCGAGAACCTTCACCACCGGCCAATCATACTTCACGGATGAAGACACCACGACGCTCATCGGCTACGCTCGGCGTAGCGGTTTTGATGTTCAGTGGCAGTTTGTGCGCTCCCCAGGCGCACGCGAGCCAATCATACCATTTCCACAGCCCGAAAGGCGCCGGCGGCACGGTCGTGTTTGCTGAGACGACGGCAAAGAAGCCGGCCGTCACCTACAAGCGGAACGTCGATAGCCATGGCGTGATCCTAAAAGGGTATGATCCTGTTGCTTACATCAAACAGGGCAAAGCGGTGAAGGGCAAACCCTCGCTTTCGAGCACTTACCACGGGGCCACTTACCTTTTCGCTTCGAAAGCGGATAAGGCGGATTTTGACGCGAGTCCGGCGAAGTTCGAGCCGCAGTACGGTGCCTTTTGCGCTGGCAGCCTGCTCAACAAACAGCTCAAAGACATCGATCCCAACGTTTTTTACGTCTACAAGGGTAAGCTTTATCTCTGCTCAAGTCCCGAAGCCGAGAAGCGGTTCATGGCCCATCCGGAGGAGAGCATCCGCAAAGCCGACAAGAACTGGGACTTCTACCAACCGCCGAGAAGCCCGGGGTTTAACGAGGACCTGGGCTGAAGCGGCGCTCGAGTGCGCGGCCTGTAGCGCATCCCCTTTAGGGCGACATGGGCGGGAAACCGAAACCTCGCCTGCACGGCTGAACGAAGCCCTGCGGACGCGAGGTTTCCAGCTCCAGCGAGCCTGCCGTGCCGTCAGGGAGCGACCGGTGCGGGTGAACCTTTCCGGAGAGTTTCCGCGTACTGGACAGCACTCAGGGCGTCCACCAACCCGTAACCGTCCGCGGGTTGGTAGCCGGTGCCTACTCGGTTTTTGAAGCTGGCGGTGATGACGTCGGGGTAAGCCCCGCTCAAATGCGCGGTAAAAGTGGTTCCCAACCCTAAGACGTCCGCCACGTAAACTGGCAGACCGTTGGTGGTGCCAAGGGCCACCCTGAAACTGGCCGACGCTCCGGGCACAAAGGTTCCGGGTTTGAACTTCACCGTGAGCCTGGTTTGGTCCGTGCCGACGTTCGAGACGATCTGCACGTCGCCGGGCTTGATGCCCACGGTTTTTCCCACGGCAGGTGCCGGGTCGAGGGCCTGGGTCAGAAACGTCAACCCGGCTTTCGTTCCGTCGAACGTGACGGAATCGATCGTATTCTTGCCCGAGCCGAAGTACGAGATCGTGAGAAAATCTTTCGTATCGAACGAGGTCCCCAGCGCGTTGACCGAGATGAAGCCACTCGGGCCCGCACCCAAAGCCGAAGCAGAGAGTGGGTCCACGTCGCGCGGCGGGGCGGTTTGTTGCAAAATCCCTTTCACGGTCGACGCGTCGAGCGACCCAGGACCTCCGGCTGCTTGCAGCACCAACGCTGCCACCCCCGCCACGTGCGGGGCGGCTGCGCTGGTACCGAAGAAGCTGTGGAGCCCTGGAAAGGCTTCGTAGCCGAAAAACGTGTTTGCCACGCCATCCACGGCGGCGACTTCCGGCTTGGCGAGGACGATCGGCACCGTCAAGCGGTGGTAATCCTGATCGAAGTAGTGATAGACTGGACCGGGTGAGGTGTGGAACTCGATCAGCGGATGATACGGCTTCACACCCCGGTAATCGAATTCGTAAGCCGCCACGGCGATCGCCGATTCGGCAGCCGCATGCCCCAAGACAGTCGGCACGTCCAACGGCGCTGGGTGGAAGTATTTGCCGGCCAAGTCGGCCGCTCCGTCCAAAGTCGTGTACAAGGCCAAATGGTGAGTCTTGGGTGCGGGCGTTTTCGGGTCCGATTTCGCCGTTCGGGTGATCGCGATTTGGTAATTCTGGCCGCCTGCGAGTATCGCCCTATCCAACGGTTGCTGGACGCCAAATGCGTCGCTGGTGCCGGACAAGGCGGGGAGATAATTGCCATCCTCGTCGAAAACCAAGAGGTTGAAATCCGTGGTGATGCCATGCGCTTGGTCAAAAAGGTCATCCCATTGGAAGAAGACCGCGTAGTTGAAGATCGCCCCGATGACGATGTCCGGCGTTCCTAGGTTTGTGAAGGGTTCCAGCGGGCCGGGGTTCGGGTTCCAGTTGTGCCAACCTCCGGCGGTGAGCGCCGGATCGAGGTAATGGGGTGAGCGGGTGTCCTTGACGTCGAGTTTGAGATTGCCGTAACCTCCCGGCTTGCGCACCTGGGCGTCAGAAAGGGGCCGGTAGACGGAGCGGTAACCGTCGTTGCCGTCGTTGCGAGCGATTGAAGCGTACACCACCTTTTTGCCCGGAAGCGCCGCACTGTTAACCGCCGCGTTGACGGCCTGCGCGACCAAACCGTCTGAGAAGACCGGTTCGTCGCCGTACCAAACGTCGTCGACAATGACGTCACAGCCCGCTTGCGCACGCAGTTTGAGGATGTTGTTGGCAAAATCCACCTCGCTCACGAAAGCGGTTGCGAAAGCGATCGCTGAATCCGGCGCTAGGTCATGGATGATCTGGCACATGGCGCGGCCTTCGTCGGTACCTCCACGCCCACCATAGTCAAAATCTTCCAGCACGTTCACGACGGGCAGGTCGCCGGACTTGACGTCGTCCTCCGCGGTGGTCGCCGGCGGGAACTGTTCGTTCTCCTTGGCGGTGTTGAAACTGTCAGAGATGACGCCTGCGGTGATGCCGTCACCCTTGAAACCTAGCTTGTTGACGGCGTTCGTTCGCAACACCTCGGCGCCTTGCGAAGTCACTTTGCCCACGTTGGGGTGAGGAGGTGATTCCATCGTCAGCGATCGTACCCCGGCGAGGTGCGCGGCGTCGGCGATACGCTCTCGCGGCAGCCAAACGGCGAAGATCCCGCGCGCATAGTCGTCTTTGCGTGCGATCACGGGCACGCCCAACGACTTCAGGGCCGCCTCGACCACGTCCGGCGGCTGCGACCCATCAAGATGGACGTGCGTCAGCACGCGACCTTCCCGGTCGAAACGGCCGAGGACGTTCCAAGCAGTCGCCGGACGGTGAGCGGTGAGGGATTGAACAGAGTTTGGTCCTTGCCCAAGCGCGGCGCCCGCCTCTTCCGCCCATCGTTGCAGGTGCGAGTCGACGTTGGCTAAATCCCTGGCGTTGCCAGCTGCTCCTTGGCTGAGTAACCCGAACAAGACACCCACGGACACGCACGCAACCCTGCGTGGCACTCCCGCCTCAAAACGAGGTTGAGATTGGGTAGGATGACGCTTGGCCATAAACGGATGGTGGTAAACCGTTGGTCCGTTCGGATGGGATGGTCAGGCCGGTCATACGTAGAACTACGTAGGCGTGTGGGAAGGGAGAGCCGCGGAGAACTACGCTGACGCCGCGCAGGTTTAAGGACGCCTAACCTCGTGGAGGTTTGCGCAGCGTTGCGGGCGGGGGTTAAAGTTTCGCTCTGACCAGGACGCGAATTACCCTTGGCGCGGTGTTCGACCGTCGCTCCGGCCCGGCGGCGTCTCGAGGGCGGCTCGCACGCGGTTCGTGGCCCGGCGGCGTCTCGTTGACCTCGCCTTGCCCTACCTGTCTTCAGGCGGGTCGGGTTACGAGGGTGACCGAAGACCGGCGTCTCGTGCCTCGTGCTACCCCACCGCTATTGACCGCCCACGACGGGTGCCGGGGCGGGGGCGAGCGGACGGTTGCCCGGGGGTGCGCTACTGCCGATACCTGCGGATTCGGAGCAGGCGGACAAAAGAATCAAGCAGGTGCTGACCGCAAAGATGGTGCAGAGGCGGAGAATGGGGGGCATGAAAGGCATCTTCCGCAGACTGGGCGGCCGCGCAAGGTCTACGGCGTTTCCCGACCGCTGTCTCCGCCCCGGGCCAGCGCGCCGACTTGCCGCTCCATCTCGCGTGCCAACGCCTCGCCCCGCAGCCGCACCAATTTGGCCAGCGGCATCGCTGCAGCCGCTCGCGACACGGCTTGCAGTCCAACGAGGTAACCCATGCGGGCGGGCAACGCGCCGAAAGGCCCTTGCTGGCTGAGGTACCGCCCCGTCACGACGTCGTCGTCGGCCCGGAGGTCGTCGAGCATGGCTTGGGCAACCGTTGGGACGAACTTTGGTCCGTGCGCGGCGAGATCCGGATCAAGCAGCACCTCCGCCAAGGACGCCTGCGGATGGACGAGGCGGGAGACGTAGCACGCCAAACCCTCCTGCCACACTTGGCGGTAAAGCGGGACCGATCCCCGGGGCTGCGGATTCACTTGGAAGTGGTAGAGGTGAAACCCTTCGTGGGCCAGCAACACCTCCAGCGGAAACGGCGGCGGGTGGTTTTGCGCGATGCCGTCGAGGCCAACCCAAAGTTGGTCTGGCGCGTCGCTGGGTACCTTGGCGTCGAATTGCAGGAGAGAGAGAATTAGGGAAATCCGGACCCGTGCCGGTTGAAAATCGGGAAAGAGACCCACCAATGCCTTGATCACGCCCGCTTCCTCCTCCAACACGGCCCGTTCCGTGGCGCGCATGGCGGGGAGTAGGGTGGAGATTTTCGCCAGGGTCGCCGCCAAGCCGGGGTCGTCCAGGTCGAAATGGCCGCCCCGGCCGTAGACATCCGGTCGGGTGGTTCTGAGGAACTGGGCGAACGCCGCGGCGCGCGCCGGAGCCGGGGAGGGCGCGAGCGGTTGCCACTGGGCAAACCGGGGGAGCATGTCCGCCAAGGGCACGACCCCCAAGCCAGTTTGGCTTTCGGCCGCGGCGCACGGATGACCCGTGGACAAGAAAAACGCTGCGAGGGGGGCAAGGGAGCGGCGCACGGGGTCTGTCATGGGAAAAAAGCAAGGCCGGCTACGCCCGTCGACCCGGTCACGTGCGCCGCGTCAACTTTTAGCGACCGGTTTACCCGGAGGAAAGCGTGGAGTCGGTGGCACCACCGCTTTTGGGTTGTGCCCGACCGCGAAGGCGCTTTGATGGCGGACTTTATGGTGTTGTCCAAAGCTCCCCTTTCCGTGGCCGCCGTCCTCTGGATTACCATTGGCGCGATCCTGCAAGCCGAACAGCCGCCGTACGTCCCCGGGCCGCTCCCGCCCTCGGATCCGCCGCCCACGGCGCAGCGGCTCCGTGAGGAAAGGGATGCCGAGCGTGCGACCGAACCGGCGGCACCGCGCCAGCGCCGGGCGCGCACCGTCCGGTCCGGGTATGCCAAGCCCCGTCGGCCTGCCATCTTTGCCTCCCGACGGCCCAGCCGACGGACGCGGGCCCGTCGTGGCGTTGACCGCCGGACGCTAAGCGACAAAGCGAAACTTGCGGCGCTCGCGCGACGGGCGAAGCGGCACGCGCGGTAAGTCTTTGTCGCCGGCCTTCCCCGGCAGGGACGTCGGGACCGAAGTTTCCCTTGTGAGGCGGCGCGTTTCCGGGAACTTGCGCCCGTGGAGTTGCGCTACGCGGAGGCTTGGTCGTTTTACCGTAACCTGCGCCGGGTCGTCCTGGCGTTGTTTGTCGCGGCCTTGGCCGAGCTGCGCATGCTGACCTTCCTCCCCGGCATGCTGTTTGCCGCCACCTTCCTGATCTACTTTCTGTTGGCCCTCTGGTTGGCGAACTGGCGTTGTCCCCGCTGCGGTCAGCCGTTTTTCCATGGCGCCTTCTTACGCTCCTTGTTCGGCGGGCGCTGCTTTCATTGCGACTTGCCGAAGTGGGGGGTGACCCGAGCGGGCGACCTGCTTTTGCCGCCGCAGTTTCCGGCGGGGTGGCGAACGATGCGGGAACCGGTGGAACGTTCGCGTGGCCGCCCCAAGGCGCGACCGTTGACCAACCGTCGTCCGCGTGGCTAGCGTGCCCGCCGTGAACACGGCTGCAGCCTCCGGAGCACCCAGGGAGCTCGACCGACGCGATTGGGCGTGGCGTCTCGCACTGGCCTTGCCGTCGCTTTACCTGCTGGCCAGCGTGCCGCCTTTCTGGCGGGACACCGACGGCTTTTTTCAGATCGCCGGGACCTTCGCGCCGAAAGGCATCGTCCATTGGTTGCCCGGCTATTGCCTGGGTGGCCGGGTCGTCATGATCGCGGGCGGAATCGTCGACAGCCTCGTCCGGGGCCACGGGTTGCCTTACCTCTCCTTGGGTTCTCCGGAACTGAGCGACGCTGGCGTTTGGGCGTTGATCATCGTCCAACACGCGTTCCTTTGGTTTGCCCTGCGCCGCACGGTGACGACGTTCGGCGGAACTTTCCCGTGGCGCTGCGCCCTTGCCGCGATCTTTGTTTGCACCCCGTGGCTGTACGCCTTTGCGCACTGCGTCGGTTCCGAAGCGTTCAGCAACCCGTGGGTGCTCCTGATGGCCGCGGCGGGTTGGCGCGCTTTTTGTGCTCCGGTGGTGCGGCGCACAGAGGTGTGGGCGTGTTTTGGCTTGCTGCTGGCCGCCTGCTTGACGCGACAAATCAACGCCGTCCTGGCCAGCTTGGTCCCGTTGGCGTGCCTCTGCGGCATCCCGTTCGTTTGGTGGCGCCGTCGGGCGCGGGCTGGCCATGGCGAGGTGCCTGTCTCGGCCTCCGCGTTGGCCGGAGGCGGGCCGGGTGAAATCGTCCGTAAAGGCCTTCTGCGAGCGGCAGGCTTCACCGCGCTCGGGTTGGTGGCGATCGTTGCGGCCGACGGGACCCAACGCCTGCTTTGCGCCCTGTCGCGGGTGCCGTACCGGTCCACGTTCGGCGAAACGTTCGAGTGGCGCCTTTCGTTCCTGGCGCGCATGCCCGAACCGGCCCGGGAAGCGCTTTTGGAACGGGTTGCTGCCCGGACGCACGATCCCCTCACGATGGAAGCCGCCAAATCTTTGGACGGGTGGTTGGCGCGCGGGCAGCCCTGGGAAGACATGTACCTCCACCGCACGTTGACCGCTGCGCTCGAACGGCGTGGCGTGACCAAGTACCAAAACCGCGCCTACGCCAGCAACGTGCGCCTGAACCGGTTGGCGCGCGAGTTTTTGCTCGACGCGTCGCCCGAGTTGCTGGCGGCGGTGCGTGATGACGCCTGCCGGGTGCCGTTCCTTCAACAACGGGAGTTGGCGGCGACGCCGCCGTCCCTGACGGCGTGGCTATTCTCGCAGTTGGGCGATGACCGCTTTGCGCGCTTGCGCGGGCTGGCTTCGTTCCGGGTTCCGCCGGAGGCCTACGCCCGGCGTGCGCGTTTTGATCCCTACCTGCACCTGGGCGGGGCCATGCCCCTTTGGGTTTGGCCAGCTTTGGCGTCCGTCCTGGGAGTGGCGGCCGCGTGGCGAGGCCGGTGGCGGGCGGCGGCGTACGCCGCGGCGTTGTTGGCGACGGCTTTTCTCATGGTCCTGGGTACGTGCGCGAGCACGTTTTTCGCCGCGCGTTTCCACCTGCCGTTCGCGTCCCTGACGCAAGTCGCCGCCCTCCTCGCGGCTAGCCAAGCTTTTGCACCCGCGGCCGGGAATGACCGCCGGGGCGTGCCTCCCACCTCACGATCCGAGCCGATCTCCGTTCCCTACGTCCAGGGGTGACCTTTGCCGTGCGCCTCCACCGCCTCTGGCCGTTGTTGGTGGCCTGCTCGACCGTGGCCGGCTGTGGGCGGCACGGGGCCGAAGCGGGTTCCGGAGCCGACCGGGCGGCGCGTGCCCAGGTGTTTCTGACCACCGAAGGGGGCGAACCCGATTCGTTGGACCCGCACCTCGCGTTGGGCGACCCGGCTGGGCACGTGATCTCGGCCTTGCTCGAAGGTCTGGTCGTCGAAGCACCGGCTGACGGCACCGCCGTCGTGCCCGGCGTGGCCGAACGGTGGGAAGTCTCGCCGGACGGGTTGACCTGGACGTTTCACCTCCGGCCGGATGCCCGCTGGAGTAACGGCGACCCGGTGACGGCGGATGACTTTGTGTTTTCCTACCGCCGCGTCCTCACCCCGGCCCTTGGTTCCAAGAGCGCTTACTACCTGTTTTGCCTCCGTGGCGCGCAGGCGTACGCCGAAGGGAGGACCGACGACTTTTCCACCGTCGGGGTCAAAGCGACGGATGCGCGCACGTTGCGGTTGGAGCTCGTCGCCCCGGCGCCCTACCTGCTGGGCGAGTTGCCTTTCCGGGCGTGGGCGCCGGTCCACCCGGAAACCGTGCGCCGGGGCGGCGGCATCGCGGACCGCAGCGGACGCTGGACGCGGCCCGAAACGTACGTCGGCAACGGCCCGTTCACCCTGCGCACCCGGCGTCCGAACGACGTCATCGTCCTCGAACGCAATCGGCGCTATTGGGACGCCGCCCGCGTCGGCTTGGCAGGCATCCGCTTCTACGCCATCGACGACCTCACCACGGCCGAGCGCGCCTTCCTGGCGGGACAGCTCCACAAGACGGCCGCTTTGTCCCTCGACAAACTGCTCCTGTTTCGGCGCCGTGAACCGGAGCGGTTCCGGTCGGATCCGTTCCTGTCGATCTACTTTTTCAAGTTAAACGTCCATCACCCTGCGCTGCGCGACGTGCGGGTACGACGGGCCCTGAGTTTGGCGGTGGACCGGGAGGCGTTGGTCGAAGACGTCATGCAAGGCGGCGAAGCGGCCGCCACGGGCTTCACCCCGCCGGGGTTGGTCGGGTACCGGCCGTTGGACGTCGTCCGGTACGCTCCGGGGCGCGCCCGCGCGCTGTTGGCGGAGGCGGGCTACCCGCATGGCCAGGGTTTTCCGAACGTGGAGCTGTTGACCGCAACCGGGGAGATCAACGCCCGCGTGGCCGAAGCGGTGCAAGGGATGTGGCGCCAGGAACTCGGCGTTCAGATCAAGATCCGGCGGGAGGAGTTTCGGGTCTACCTCGACTCCGTGGTCCACTCGCGTTTTGACGCGTGCCGGTCGGCGTGGAGCGCCGACTACGTCGATCCGGAAGCGTTCCTCGGCATCTGGACGACCGGCAACCAGGACAACGCGACCGGGTGGGGTGATCCCCGCTTCGACGAAGGCCTGCGCGCGGCGGCGACGATCGCCGCCCCGGCGGAACGCGTCCGGCGCTTTCAGCAAGCCGAGGCCCTGCTCCTCGACGCTTGCCCGATGATCCCGCTCTACTGGGGCACCCGCAGTTACCTGCTCGACCCGCGGCTGCAGAACTGGGGCGCCCGGCCGTTGGATAATCACGCGTGGAAGTTTCTGAGGTTCAGGGACTGAACGTTGCGGGTCACCCGTCCCTTGTCTCTGGCCTCTTGTTCGGAATACCCCGTGCTGGGTGCAACGTTTGGCGTTTGGCGTTGAGAGCCGCTGCGATGAGCAAGGCATGGTAGGGAGGGGTGAGGTCAACCGAAC
>CAXUNV010000157.1:0-9510 GCA_964252355.1 uncultured Chthoniobacterales bacterium
CGATGCGCGAGAATGTCTCCGCGCCGACCACCAGGGCGCGCCGCGCCGCGCCCGCCGTGCCACCCTCGCGCTCACCGCCCTCGGCCTGTTCCTCTTCGGGTGCACTCTCCTGCTCAGCGGTCAGGGTTGCGGACGCTTGGCCGAAGCAGCCCTCGCCCGCGTCGATCCCGACGGGCGGCCGATCGTGCGGGCGGGGTCACTCCGTCAACTGGCCGGCAACCCTGACGCCTCAGCCCGCGAACGCCTTTTTCGCAACGAACTGGCCCGCCGCGGCGCCCTCGGCTTCGTCGCCGATGCCCAGATCGCCGCGTGGGAAGCGATCTACCGCCAGGACGGCACGACGGGGTTTCGCGCACGCGCCTTCGACGTGGCTTCACCCGGCGCGATCGCGGCCGCTTGGCGCGACGCGCGTTCCCGCCCGGCGCTCGGAAGGGGCGTGGCGGCCCTGCTCGGCGTGGCGGTGTTGGCCCGGCTTTTGATCCTCGTCGGCGGCGCCGCCCAACACCTCGGCCAAGTCGAGTGGCCACTCCTTTGGGCGCACCAATTCCCCATCTCCAGTGCGCGGCTTTTCGGGATAGAAATCGTCCGGTCAACGGCGTTCGACGGGTATTGCTGGGTGGCGCTCTGGCCGCTCTTGCTCGCCCTTTACGGCACCGCCGGCGTCGGGCCAGCCGCCTTGCCCGCGTCCCTGGTCACCGCCGTCGCCGTCACCCTTACCCTCGCCAGCCTTCGTCTGGCGATGGAAACCGCCGGACGACGCCTCCTTCCGGTGCACCGGCTCAAGTGGATCCAAGTTGCCGCCGACCTCGCCGGCACCCTTCTCCTTTTCGGGATCTTTTCCCTCACCCGGAGCGACCCCTTCGCGCGCGCGTTCCTCGACGCGGCTTGGCACGCACGGCGCTGGGTGACGTTCCTGCCGACCGCGCCGCTCGCCTGGCCCTGCCTGCATCCGGCCACGGCGGTTCCGGTGTCGCTCGGTGCTGCGGCCTTCTCCGCCGGGCTTGCCGCCTTGGCGGCGGTCGCGAGCGGACGGCTCGTCCGGCGCGGTCTGGTCGGGAACAACGCCCCGCACGCCGACCGAAGCCGGTTAACCCGGGAACCTTCACCGGCCCCAGCCCGTTTCGGCGTCTGCCGCCGTGAGCTGGCTCGGCTTTGGCGCGACAAAAATCTCGCCGCCCAAACGGCCGTCATGCCCGCCGGAGTGTTGGCGTTGCAATTTGCCGTCAGCCCGGATCTGCCCGCCACCCTCGCCCGAGACTTTCATTACGCCGCCGCCTTCGCGTTCGGCGTGGCGGCGTACGACCTCCTCTCCACCGCCTTCGCCGTCCTTTCGGCGGAGGGGGACGCCCTTTGGCTCCTTTACCTCTTTCCCGCCTCGCCGACCCGGATTTTGTTGCGCAAAACCGCCCTTTGGGCCGTCGGCTCCGCCGTTTACGCGACGCTCATTCTCGGGTTCTATGCCGCCCAACGCGGCCGCTGGGACGCCGAGGTTGTCGCCAGCTTCGGGCTCGTCTACGCGGGCCTGGCCATCTTCGCCCTCATCGCCTCCGCGCTCGGTGTCCTTGGGTCGGACCCGTTCGCCCGTTCGGCGCTCCGCCGCCAACGCCCGGGGAGCGTCTACGGCTTCCTGTTCCTCTCGGGGCTTTATGGGTTTGCCCTCTTTTCAGGCTCGGCTTGGACCAAGAGCGGTTACTTGGTCCTTTTCTCGTTGCTGGCCGCCGCGCTCTGGGCGCGTGCCCGGCGTCGGCTGCTCACCCTGCACGACCGGTCGCGCCCGCCGCTCGAGGCCTCTAGCTTGGAACGGGCGCTCTCCGTTGCGATCACTTTCTTCGTCGCGCAGAGCGTGCTCCACCTCTGTTTGCAGCTCGGGGAAGCGCCCGAAGCGGTCCGTCGGTTCGGCGCCACCCTGCTGCCGGCCGTCCTCGTCGCAGCCGTCGTCTGTCTCCGCGCCCGCCGACGTCCCTTCGGCCGACCCGCCCGGGGGTCCGGCCGTCCCTGGCCGGCGTCCCTCGCCGTCGGCTTCCTCTCCGGGGCCGTGGCTGCCGCCGTCGCCCTCGCCTGGTTTGCCGCGGTTGATCGCGCGGCGTGGCACGGAGGTCTCGAGGCGCTCCTGGCCGAATTCGGCATCGGCGACCGGGTCTTCGTTTGGGCAAGTCTCCTGGCCTTGATCCCACTCGGCGAAGAGTACCTCTTCCGCGGGCTGATTTTTGATGGTTTTCGGGAAGTGCTCGGCCTTAACCCTTCCCTGATTGCCACCTCCCTCCTCTTCGCCCTCTGCCACCCGGCGGGCTGGCTCGTGCCCAACCTGGCACTCGGCCTCTGCGCCGGCTGGTGCCGGCGCTCGACCCGAGGCCTGCTCGGCCCGGTCTGCGCTCACGCGACCTTCAACGCCGCGATCTACGCCGCCGGCATCCTTTGAAACGCCCGGACCAAGGGTTCGCGCCAAGTGTAGCGCCGACGTCCCGCCGGCAACGTGGGACAAGCCCCTCCCCGGTCCTGGCGCGAACCGGTGAAACCTTCGTCCCGGGGGAGGCTGCCGGACATCAGACCGGCGGCATCAATCATTCGGTGATCGCATCTTGTCTCGCCCTTTCAGGGCAAACCGTGCTTTCCGACTCTACCCGGGGTTCCACCCCAGGCTACGCATCCAGCCGCCGCCTCGCGGTTCATCAGCGACACCGCCTCGCGGCGGAGGAGCGGCGCCGTCCGGCGTCCTCCCCAATGCAACAACGGATGCGATTGTTGCAATTGTACAACTTCTCAATAGGGCGTGTCGCGGTTGGTCACCCATTCCCCTTTCAAGATCCGGTCGCGGGCATCCAACCAAAACCGGAGACGCGCCTGCCGGATGCCGACGATCGTCGGTGGCGCCGCAGGCAAGTCGTGGTCGCTTTTCTCCTTTTTGCCCAGGTCGTAGGGCAACGGCTCGGCAGTCGGCCGGTGGAACCGGTAGTTTGCCTCAGCGCCGCCGCTGCGGTCCACGTCGGGACCGAGCGCCGGGTCCATTTCACCCAGCCAAAACTCCGCCACGCCTTGCCCATATTCGTCGGCGTGACGGTAGACGTGGGGCGGCCCAAATTGGGCCACCGCATCTCCCAGCGGCTTGCCGCGCCAACCGAGCGGCACGGAGGAACACGCGGTCAGGCAGACAAGCACGGTGAACAGGCACCGCCTTTTCGGTGCCGGACGCGGACCGGCCCGTTTGGTGCCTTCTCCACCGCGGACGGACCGAGCGGTTCGGCCGTGCGCGCGCGGGCTCCCCGTGCTACGACTCGCCGGGTGCGACTCACCCCTCCCCTCCTCGTCTTGAGCTTGGCGATCGCGCTGGCCGGCGGTCCCCGGCCAAGCCGAGCCGCCCCCGACCGCGAGGTCGCCGCTGCCCGGGTCACCACCTCCGACGGCCGTTACCGGTTCACCGTGCCCGCCCGCTGGAAACCTCAAACCGGCCTGAACGGACGCGCCTTGCTGCAGTTGGCCGACCTGCGCACCGGCGAGTTCATGATCGTTCTCGACGAAGCTCGCGGGGCGTTCAACGGCGACGCGACCGAGTACCAGAAAAAGTCTGCGGACCTGTTGTTGAAAGGGTGCGCGGTGACCGGTTCTTCCCGTCCCCGCGCCTTCCGCGCCGGGCGGTATCGCGGCCGGGTGCAGGCCTTCGAAGCCAACCGCGGCAAGGGCGGCGTCCTCTACTACGTCGCCACCCTTTCGACGCCGGCGCGCTTTGTCCAAGTGGTTTTCTGGACGTCGCCGGGCCGGCAAAAATCGTTCCAACCGAAGGTCGACGCCGTGCTCGAGAGCTTCACGACCGAGGGTTAAACCAGCCCCGGCGTCCGCACCCGACGGGCGCCTCAGCCGTGGATCATTGGAAGTCAAAGAGACCTCGGCGTTGGGGGGTGGCGCTGGGGGTCGCCGTCGGTTTTTGCGCTTGCCGAAGGCGGTCCTGTTCCTGCTGCGCCCGCAATTCGTCCACCTCGCGTTCCACTTTGTCGAGCTGGTTTTTGAACCCCTGGGTCTCTTGCAGGCGCTGGTTGGTCGTCTGCATCATGCCTTGCAGGTTATCGATCAAGCCGCTCAAACGCTGGTTCTGCTGCGACATCTCCACGCTGCGGGCGCGTTGGTTGGCCAGCTCCGATTCCAGCTCCGACGAAAGCACCCGGGTCCGGCGCGCCGGGTTGTTGATGGCCACCGTCGGCCCTAGGGAGACCGCCACCGGCAAGTTCGGGTGCAGGTTCCACTTTGCGGTGGTCTCGGTCCGGTAGATGACGTGGCCCTCGTGCATCACCGCCGGATCGTTCGGGTCGATGTACCGACCGACCGGGTAAGCCTTGAGGTTTTCGTGGTAGCGGACCGACTCCAAGCCAACGCTCGGCACGGTGGTGCCCCCCACCCCTTGGCGGATGGAGACCACTTCCGGACGCGCATCCCGGTGGGCACAGCCCGCCAGGGCGGCGCTGGAGAGAAGGAGGAAAGCCAGAGGATTCTTCATCGGTTCGGGGGAGGGAGCAACGGGTTGGGTTGGGCGCTCGCGGCCGGGACGGCGGCGGGCGCCGTGGAAGGGATGGGCAAGGTCGGCAAGGGGGCCGGCGGTGGCGCGAACCCGTTGGGAACCGACCCACCAGTTGCAGGCGGCGGCAGGGGTGCAGCCCCTGGCGTCGACGGGCCTGGAAACGTGCCTTCGGCGTCGGGGATGGGGGCACGGTCAGCCGGCGTGGCCGTCGGTTCGGGACCTGCCTCCCCGGAGGCAGCCGTCCGCACCATCAGGCCGACCCTGGCCCGCTTCTGGTCGACAGTTTCCGTGACGTAGAGGTAGAACTGCTTCCCGGCCGGGACCCGGACATAATAGCCCTCCTTTTCGATCTGATCTAAGATCAGCCGGGCGTACTGCTCGATGGCGTCCCCTGCGCCCTCGGCAAAGGCGTTCTTCACACTGCCGCGCTGCACGATCAGCCCGCTGGAAGTGATGAAGTTGTCCTGGGCACCGCGCGCAACCCCGCTCAGCACACTGGCCACGAAGAGTTTGATCTCTTGAAAATCGTCGGTCTTGAGCAGTTGACCGCGCAGGCCCGCGCTCCCGTCGGTGATATCCCACTTCGAATCCGAAGAGATCTCTTCCATGTCGAGCGCCACCCCGCTGACCTTCAACTCTTGACCGTTCGCGAAATCGTCGGTCCGCTCCCGGAAGACCAGCACCCAATCGGGATCACTAGCGACCCGGTCGCGGATCCGGCTCCGCTGCGCGCGGCCGTGCACCTCGGTGCCGGAGGGGAGAACCATCCGGCCATCGTGGTCGACGTCTTCGGTCACCACCCCGATGATCGGCGTGTCGGTGTTGGCCGAGTCCACGGTGTTCACCAGCTGACATTTCACCAAGCGCCCATACGGGGCATACCGCGGGCTCAACCGCACCGGCTTGGTCTCCGCCGAGTAAAGGGTCAGCGGCGGCGGCTCCGGCTTGTTCTTCGGCGGGGCTTGCACCACCAGCGGCGTCGGCGTCGGCGTCGGGTTGGGAAACTGGGCCGGCGCGATCCCCGTGCGGATCTTTTCGAGCGTGTCGCCGAGTTGGTCGCGCCGCTGCGCTTGCCCTCCGGCACCGGAAGCCGGCGGGGCCAAGCCGCCGCAACTGCGCAGGGTAAACAACGCCAAGCCGACCCCGACGAAAAACAGGATGAGGAGGCCGGCGGGCGACCGGAAGAAGCTGAGGAACGAGCGGGCGTTCATTGCACCGGGTTCTTCCCTTCACCCTGGCGTTCATAGCGGCGGGCCGGCGGCGGGGCCACGGGCACGACCGCCTCGGTCTGCGCGACGATGACCGTGAAATCGTTCTTCAGCGACAGCTCGTTGCGCTGTCCATCCGGCGTCCCCGTCACCGCAAAAATCGCCGGTTGGGTCGACCGCGGCGGCAACACCCCGGACGCGTCGCTGATCGACTGGTTGTAGACGTTGTTGCCGACCCGGACCGCAAATCCCTGCGGCTCGTAGGTGATCTGCCGGTCGGTCTTGTTGATGAGGTTGATTTCAAAGACCAGCGTGTCATCCCGGTCGAAACGGTAGGTCTTCTCCATGGAGACGGCGAAGTCGCCAAAGTCGACCACCTTTTTGGGGGTGACGACGCTGACGTCTTGAAAGTCGCGCGGAAAGCTGCTGGCCAACAACGGGAAGGCCTTCACTTTATCGAGCAACCCGAGCAGGCGCGTCGGCGTGACGGGCGCCGGCCGGGTGCGGTCGGGCGGCACCAAGAAGACGACGCTGTAAAGCGGTTCCGGTGAATCAAACAACTCCAGCACATAAGTCTTGTCCGCCCAGATCACGTTCAGGTTGGTCCGTGCTTCGGACTGGTTGGCCGCCACCGAAAAGTAGTAGTTCTTGGGGGTGTAGCTGAGGCTGAACGCGGCGTCCGCCCCTTTCTGAGCGATGTTGCGGCCTTCCAATCCCTCGATCTCACTGGGGAAAGAGATCGTCGTGACCGCACGCGTCGAGACCGGGATGTGGAACACGTTGCCCTCGTCCAACTCGAAATAGGTGATGCGCCGGTCGAGGTTGCTGCTCCGGCGTGGCGGGGCGGCCGCCGCGGGCAAGAGGGCGGCAAGCAGGAGAAAGCCAAAGAAGCAACTAACGGGGGGTCGTCGCGAACTTGAATGCATAAACGGCGGTAGGAAAACGTCCGTTCATCCGGATGTCGGGGTTGCGGGCCAGGGTGAACGACATCTCGAAATTCAGCGCCTCGGTAAAACTGGCGCCGTTGAACGTGCCGCTGCGGATCATCTGACCAACGGCCCTGCCCAACACGAAGTTCTCCCGGGTACCAAGGATTTCGATGCCGGTGATTTCCGCCTTTTGGTGCAGCCCCTTGCCTTTGAATTCCTGCTCCTCTCGCTCCACCATGTTTTCCGCCTCTTCATAGGCATCCTTGAGGTAGAGCTTTTTGAGCAACTCCGGGTTGTCCGGCCCCGCCGGGTTGCGGTCGAGCAAGGCGCTGACGGCCAGCTTGATCTGGCTCTCGTGCAGTTCGGTGGCGTTGGCGAAATCCTGGAGGGGCGAGACGTAGACCGTGCCCAACGAATCTAGGGCGATCACCCGCTCCTCCTTCTTCATCGTGTTGATGATGAGGATCGGTTCGACCAACGCCACCGTCACCGCCAACAGCGCCAACCCGAACCAGATTTTGGAGGCGATGAAAGCGTCCGTGAAGACGCGGACGGGACTGCTGGCGCGCCGCAAGGCCGCGGCGTCAGGCCGCCGGTGAACCGTCCGCGAGCGGACGGCCTCGTCGTGGATGGCAGCCGTCTGTTCCGGCAGGTCAGCAGGTTCGGTGGGCATCGGGATGGATGGTTGAGGAAGGCCGTGCCGCCGACCGGCTCACGCCGGCGGCGGACGCAGCCTTGGCTGAGCGGGTCGCGACTCCTGAGGTTAACTTGGCGTGCTTTGGGGCACGGCGGCACGGGAACCGCCCGCCGGGGCCGCGTGGGACTGCATCACGGGTTGCGGCACAGACGCCCCACCGCCGGCCGCCCGGCCGGTCCCGCCCATCGGCATCGCCTGCGCCGACCCGGCAAACTGACCGCCGAAAGTGCTGGCACCGTACGTGACCAGCGTCTGCAAAAGGATAGGGATCCCCGCGGTGTAGGTGAGGATCCACGCGCTCAGCAGCGCCGACCAACCGAGCGCCGTGTCCGCCGCAAACGGGTCGTTCTGGCCCAGCAAGATCGCCCCCAGGTTAAGCGCGAGGGCGTTCTGACCCATGTTCAAGAGGAGGTCCGAACCAAACCGGCAGAAGGCCCACCCCACCGGCCAGAGCGTCAGCGCGATGGTGGAGAGGATGAAGGTAATGCCGACTTGGCGCGTCTGCTGGAACATCAAAAATCCGAAGAACAGCGGGCCTACCCCGCCCACGATCATGAAACTCGCGTTGAAAATGACCTCGGCGATGCGGGAGGTGAGGAGTCCGGAAAAGCCGATGAACTGCTGGAGGTACTCCGACCACGTCCTCCCAGTCTCGCGCGGGTTCTCCTGTTGATCTTTGAGGTAGCTGTAGGCCGCCTCGCCGCCCACCAACTCCAGCAGCCCCGTTTCGATGTCGCCCCGGGTCGGCCCGTTCACCTTGCCTTCCGCCTCCCCGGCGATGTCGTACATCCCCTGCACCAAGCTGGGCCCGTTCCTCGGGTACCAGAACGAAACGCCGCCTACCAAAACCACGAAAAGCACCAACGACATCATCTTTTGTTCGATGTCTTGGCTGCCGTTGGACATGGCCTGTACCAAGCCCAGCACCGTCATCACGAAGGCCACCGGCATCAGATAATCGTTCAAGGTGTGGCAGGCGTTCCGCAGGCCGGCGTAATCGAACGTTTGAAAGATCGCGAGGATGGGAAGGGCGGTCATGGGCGGGCTTTCACTGGATGTTGGTGGTGCCGGCCGAGCCGTCCAAGGTCGCCAAGACGTTGATCAGGTTGAGGGTGCCCTGCAGGTTTCCGCCCAGCGGAGCGCCCAGTTGCCGGCTGTGCTGGACGCTTTTCTCCTCCGCCAAGGCCTGTTCCCGTTTCTCACGGTTGTTCTCGTTGGAGATCTGCACCAACTGCACGTTCTGGATCGCCGCGGTCCGGTAATATTCCTGGCGAGCCAACTCGGTGCGGATGCCGTTGATCCGCGCGTTGAGCGCCTCGATCTCGCCGATGCTCTTGGCTGCTGCCAAGTGCCTCATGGCCGCCTGCAACGACCCGTTCAGTTTTTCCACGTTGCCGTCCGCTTGGTCGACGACCTGCACCGCGCGGTCGACCGTCGATTCCTGCAGCGAGAAAGGCCGGTAGTTGTCCGGCCAGTTCTTACCCGCCTCTGGAGGCAGGTCCAGGTAGACGCCCGCGCCCGCGCCGTTGGCTACGGGTGCGTTGGTGCCGAGGGTGAGGAGGTTTGCCCCACCGTAATTCTGGGTGAAGGTTGTGGAGGGAGTTCCGGTCCCGTTTGGGTTCGCGTTTGCCACGCCCACCGTGGCGGCGGCGGTCAGGCTCGCCGGGGCCGCCGCCGCCACGCCGCCGGGTGCGTTCAGTTGACCGGAGAGCTCGTGGAGGATCGCTTCCAGGCGGTCGATCGTCGTGAACGAGTTTTTGTCGATCTCGGGCAGCTTGTCGGTGCCCTCTTTGATGAGGATGAGCTCGCGGTAGACCCTTAGCTGGGTCGTCTCCAGCGCCCCGGGGCCGAACTGGGCGCGGGCAGAAGCCGCGAACGCACCCGCAATGCACAAAGTCACCGCCATCCTTTTCATTCGTTGATCCTTAAAGTCTTCGTCGTTGGTTGGTAGATCACGCCGTCCACGGTTTGTTCGGGGAGTTGCACCGGGTACTCGCTGTATTTCGCCTGCTCACCCCCACCCCCGGGCGCTTGCAGACGTTGGGTGGCCCAGTAGAGCTGCTTGGTCGCGTCGCTGCGGCCGAGGTCGTACGACGCCGTGACCTTCTTGGCGGTCTCCTTGTTGTACGCGCCCTGCAACACGTCCGCCGCGATGCCGGCGCCCGCCGC
>CAXUNV010000158.1:0-3320 GCA_964252355.1 uncultured Chthoniobacterales bacterium
GTTGTTAACTTCCGATCCCTGCGGCAGGGCGGCTCGCGTTCGGCAGCACGTCGCCTACGTCTTGCCAACGCACGGGAGAAGAGGGAGGGTTCAGGGCGAGGTTTCCCGTGGTCTGCTTGGCCTGCATGCGCGTCCTGATTGCCGAAGACGAAAAGAAGGTCTGCCACTTCATCCGGAAAGCCTTGCGGGAATCCGGGTACGCGGTCGACACCGCCCACGACGGCCGCGTGGCGCTGGAGCGTGCGCTGACGGTCGCCTATGACGTGATCGTGCTCGACATCATGATGCCGGGGCGGGACGGCCTGAGCGTGCTTAAACTCCTGCGGGCGGAACGGAGCTCTACCCCCGTCCTGATTCTGACCGCGCGCGGCGAGATCTCCGAACGCGTGGAGGGCCTGGAGTTGGGCGCCGACGATTACCTTGCCAAACCTTTCGCGATGCGGGAACTGCTGGCCCGGGTCAACGCGCTGACCCGGCGGGCAGGTGGCGAGCGGGCCACCTTGCTGCAGGTGGCTGATCTGACGATGAACCTCCTTTCCAGGGCCGTCCGGCGCGGCAGCCAAGCGATCGCCCTGTCGACCCGGGAATTTGCCTTGCTCGAATACCTCATGCGGTACCCGGGCCGGGTGGTCTCGCGCACAAGCATCTGCGAGCACGTGTGGGACCATCACTTCGACTCGGGCACCAATGTCGTCGACGTCTACGTCAACCGGCTCCGGCGAAAGGTCGATGACGGTTTCGAGCCCAAACTGCTCCACACCGTCCGCGGCGTCGGTTACAAGCTCCATCCCGGTGAATAACTGGCCGCTGAGCGTCAAGTTGACGGCGTGGTCGGCGCTCATGGTGGGCTTGGGCGTGCTCGCCTGCGCCCTCGCCACCATGCTTTACTTGAGGCACGAGCAAATCGAAGCCCTCGACCAAGGCCTGGAGCGTTCGGCCAAGTACCTGATCTTGAGCTGGGCGTCGTCGCCGGACGAGACGAAACGTCGCGCCCTCTTGGAAGCGTGTTTGCACACCGGCCCGACCCGGCGCTTGATAGAGATGGTGGGCGCCGGTGGCAGGGTGGTTTTCCGCTCGCCGGAACTGGTGCCTGAGGAACTCGGCCGCTTCCGCAAAGGACGCCGCACGCTGGAGCGCAGCGACGGCCGTTACCGGGTGGTGACCGTGGCGCGGGAAGCGCAACGCATTTGGCTGGCCGGTTCCCTCAAGGAGGTCGACCAAGACGCTTGGGAGCGCGCCTTCGCCGTGCTCCCCGCTTTGCCGGTGTTGATCGGGCTCGCGTTGGGCGGGGGCTGGTGGATCGCCCGCAAAGCCCTCTTCCCGATCCACCTAATCACCGATGCCGCAGAAACGATCACCGCGGCGGGTCTGGACCAACGGCTGCCTGCCCCGCGGGTCAAAGATGACCTGGGACGGCTGCAGGTCGTTCTAAACGGGATGTTCGACCGCCTGGAGCAAAGTTTCGGCCAGGCCCAACGTTTCAGCGCCGATGCGTCGCACGAACTGAAAACGCCGGTGACGGTGCTTCGTGCCGGACTGGAGGACCTTTTTCACAGCGCCGACTTGAACCCGGCCCAACAAAGGGCGGTAGCCGACCTCTTGGAGCAGACGAGCCGCTTGTCGCGCATCATCGAAGGTTTGTTGCTCTTGTCCCGTGCGGATGCCGGTAAGTTGGCGTTGGACCTGCAGGCGTTGAACGTCGCGGAACTGATCCAAGAATGCCTCGAAGACGCGCAAATCTTGGCCGACATGAAGTTGATCGCGCTCGAGGAGAGTTTGCCGGAGCGGCTTTGGGCCCGGGTCGACGCGGCTCGCTTTGCCCAGATCGTGATGAACGTCGTGGAGAACGCGATCAAGCACAACCGGCGCGGCGGCCTGGTCAAAGTGACGGCCGGTGAGGATGCGGCTGCCGGGACGGTGATCATCACGGTCGGGAACACGGGGCCCGCCATTCCACCGGAAAAAGCGCCGCACATCTTTGAACGCTTTTTCCGAGGTTCCCCGACGTCAGAAACCGCCGGTCACGGGCTCGGCTTGAGCTTGGCTCGGGAACTGGCGCGCGCGCACGGCGGAGATCTCACCCTCGACCGGACCTCCCCGGGTTGGACGGAGTTCCGGATCAGCCTTCCAAAATGTCCTCCTGAGGCGGAGGCGCGGGCGGCGGTGACGGCGGCCGCCGGGGAAGGCGGCTAGTGAGCGGCTAGGCTGTGCCGCGTTGGTGAGGCAAGAGGCGTTTGGGGAGACACCGTCCCACCGCGGCTGCGCGGCTCAAGAACCCCTCGCCCGCCGGCTCCCGGTTCTCGGTTTCCGCGCTTACACCGTGCCGCCCGGGGGGCCGGGCAAGGCGTCCGTTTCCGCGGCCGGCGGGGTCGGGCCAGAAGCCGGGGCGAGGTCCTGGGGTTCCCGCACCACCTCGGCCTTGCCATGGTACGGGAGTTGGTCGCCGTGCAGCCAGCGTTTGGCGAACTTCTCCGACGCTCCACGCCGGATGGTCGGCCCGTGGCCGAAACAGGCCATCTCAAAACCTTTTTGGGAGAGGATCTCCAGGCTGTGCCGGCCGACGGCCACATCCTCGTACCCGACCCCCCACTCCAACCCGAGCAGGTTGACGCAGGCGTCGCCGACGAACAGGACGCCGCCGTGCCGTTCCCACAATAAGGAGATGTGGCCGGCGGTGTGTCCCGGCGTGTGGATCACGCGCAAGCCCGGGATGAGTTCCTCACCGCCCGAGAGGGTGGTGTCGACCACGACGCCCTGCGTTTTCATGGTCGGACGAAAGAAGAAGGGAAGCATCGTCGCGGTGAGTAGGTCGGGCGGCGACTTCAAGGGACGAAACCCGTGCCCTTGCGCAATGAGGGGGGCGTCGGCACGGTGCGCGATAATCTCCGCCTGCGTGGCGGTTTTGAGGGCGAAAGCGCTGCCGATGTGGTCGGGATGCGCATGGGTGAGGACGATCCGCCGGATGTCGCCCGGGCCGTGCCCCAATTGGTCCACGAAACGCAGAATCTTTTCGGCATTCCCGGAATAGCCGGTGTCGATCAGGGTGAGGTCGTCGTCGATGAGGAGGAAGGCGTTCACCACGCCTAACGGGATGGCGTACAGGCCGCGTGCAGATGGGGTCGTCATGGCGTTTGGAAACGGGAGTCGCCACCGGATCGCGCGCGACGGGCACGCCGGTCGCGGGTCTGCGGACGGATGGGTTGAACAGAAGGTCACAAAAGACGCAAAGGGGGAAGGTGATGGCCGGACCGCCTGCGGTGAATCGCTGACAAGATCGCGGATTGCCCAGCGCCGAACGGAGGGGCAGGCGGGACGCCCAC
>CAXUNV010000158.1:3330-9485 GCA_964252355.1 uncultured Chthoniobacterales bacterium
CTTCCGTCTGACATGGACCTCGCGGGCGACGCCGGTGGGGCGAAAACCCGGCCGGCAGAAACGTGTGGCCATTGGCACGAACGGCCGCCGGCCGGTTTGAGCCGGCACGAATGGCCTGGAGAGTCGGAACCAACCATCTTCAGCCTCCAGGCGTCCTGGTTCGAGCCGAGTCTCTAAAAGCCCGGCCCAACCTTAGCTCCCGCCGGCTCAAACCGCCCCGCCACCATCGATTGCAGGGCGCGCTGCCCGCGGCGGGCCGGGTTTTCGCCCCACCGGGTCACCCGTGGATGCCGCGCCCAGCCCCGGCCTTCAATCTTGGGCAATCTTGGGCAAGCCTGCGTAGTCTTGCGCAATCCCCACCTCCCGGTGGGCTTGCAAAAACCCCTGGGCTAGCCTCAGGTGCCCCTTATGAGCTTTGATCCGATCGAGGAGGTTCTCGTCGACCTTCGACAAGGCCGGATCGTCATCGTGACGGACGACGCCGACCGGGAGAACGAGGGCGACCTGATTTTTGCGGCCGAACATGCCACGCCCGAAACCGTGGCGTTCACCGTCCGGTACACGTCCGGGGTGGTTTGCGTGCCGATGGAGGGCGCCGACTTGGACCGGCTGGAACTGCCGCTGATGACGCGAGCCAACCGCGAGTCGATGCGCACGGCATTCACCGTGTCGGTCGACGCGCGGGAAGGCATCACCACCGGGATTTCGGCGGCCGACCGAGCCCGGACGATCCGGCGGTTGGCCGAGCCATTGACCACCCCCAAGGACTTTGTCCGGCCGGGGCACATCTTCCCGTTGCGCTACCGGGCAGGCGGCGTGCTGAGCCGGGCGGGGCACACCGAAGCCGCCGTGGACTTGGCCCGGCTGGCCGGACTCCGCCCGGTCGGGGTGTTGGCCGAGGTGGTGAACGACGACGGATCCATGGCGCGATTGCCCGAACTGAGGGCGTTCAAGGAACGGCACGGCCTGAAACTCTGTTCGATTGAGGATTTGATCTCCTACCGGAGTTCCCGGGAGAAATTGATCCGGCGCGAGGAGGTGATCCAGATGCCGACCGACTACGGGCCCTTTGAGTTATACCTCTACCGTTCGTTGGTCGACGATGGCTCGCACCTTGCGTTGGTCCACGGCGACCTCACGCGCAAAGACACGGCGCTCGTCCGGGTGCACCGCGAAAACAGCGTGCGCGACCTGTTCGGCTCGCGTGTGGGCGCGGACGGCAACGTGCTGCACGACTCGCTGAAACGCTTGGCGCAGGCGGATCCCGGGGTGCTCGTCTACCTGCGGCAGGAGTCCCGAGGCACACCGACCAGCCTACCCTTTTCCAAATTGCCGGCCGGGGAAGGCGAAGATTTGCCCGATCCCCCGCCGGCGCCGAACCCACGGCTGCGGGAGTACGGGCTCGGCGCGCAGATCTTGGCGGACCTGGGGATCAGCCGGCTGCGGTTGCTGACCGACAGTCCCAGGAAGGTGGTGGGATTGGACGGGTTCGGCCTGGAGATCATCGAGTACGTGCCGTTGGCCAAAGAGGCCGGGGAGAGAAGCTAGAAGCCGGAAGCCGGAAGTGCTTTACCCAGCGACCAGGAACCCACGACGCGCCTCACCAACAGACAAAGCCGCCGTCGACGACCAGGTCGATGCCCGTGCAAAAGGAGGCCGCTTGGCTGGAGAGGAAGACGGCTGGGCCGACCAGCTCATCGACGGTGGCCATGCGCCCCAACGGCGTGTCCGCCTCGAACCGTTTGACCTGTTCGGCCACTTCCGGGCGCACGTTCATCGGCGTGGCGGTGTAGCCGGGGCTGATGGAGTTCACGCGCACGCCGCGGTTGCTCCATTCCATGGCCAGACTTTTGGAGAGGTGGATGACGGCGGCTTTGGAGCTGTTGTAGTGCGCCTGCAGCAGTCCGCGGTTGACGATGATGCCCGACATCGACGCGATGTTGACGATGGAACCCGCTTTGCGCGGCAACATGACCCTCCCTTCGGCTTGGCACGAAAGGAAGATGCCGGTCAGGTTGACGTCGAACATGCGCTGCCACTGCTCCAACAGCATCTCTTCGGCCGGGCAGGCGTTGGCGATGCCCGCGCAGTTCACCGCAACCGCGAGCGGTCCCAATCGCTTCTCCACCGCGTCGATCGCGCCGTGCAGGTCGGCGGCTTGCGTGACGTCGCCCCGGACCGCGAGCGCTTGACGGCCCAGCCCTTCGATCTGGCTGACGGTGCCGTCGAGCCCCTTGCTTAGGGCCAAATCAAAGCACCCGACGGATGCGCCTGCTTCCGCCAACCCCCCCGCGATGCGTTGGCCAATCCCGCTGCCTGCCCCGGTCACAAAGGCCGTTTTTCCTTCGAGACTAAATAGGTTCATGATTTCGAGAGAAAACGATGGGGTTGCAAACACCGCGCGATCTACCGTCACCGCGATGATCCGGCCGTCTTAGGCGGTGGCCCGTTCCATGATGGCGACGTTGCTCGCTTCACCCCGGGGCAAAATGCCGTGCGGACGGCCGCGGGCTAGGACCAGCACCCGGTGCGAAAGGCCGATGACTTCTTCCAAATCCGAGCTGACCACGACCACCGCCATGCCCTCGCGGGCCAACTCGGCAATGGTCTCGTAGATGGCGGCACGTGCGCCCACGTCGATGCCGCGGGTCGGTTCATCCAGCATGAAGACCTTCGGCGATCGGGAGATCCACCGGGCGATGATGGCTTTCTGCTGGTTGCCGCCGGACAAAAAACGGATCTTTTGCTGGGCTTGCCCTTTCACCCCGAGTCGTTTGATGGCGCCTGCGGCAAAGGTGGAGACTTTCCCTGGCATCAGCCAGCCGTTGGGGGCCAGCCGGTCGAAGTTGCCGAGCGCCAAGTTGGCCGCCACCGAATGGTCCAGCACGACGCCTTGCGCTTTGCGGTCTTCGGGGACCAAGACGACCCCGGCGTCGATCGCGTCTTCCGGCGCTTTCAGCTCCACCTGCTTGCCTTCCACAAAGATCGAACCAGACGCGAGCTTGTCCGCACCGGCGATGGCGCGGACCAATTCCGTCCGTCCGGCCCCGACGATGCCCGCGATGCCGAAAATCTCACCGGCTCGCACCGAGAAGCTCACGTCCCGAAAGGCGCCGTTGACTCCCGTCACATTCTCCACCCGCAAAACTTCCTTGCCGGCCGGTTCCGCAATCTCCGGAAAGATCCGGTTGACGTTGCGCCCGACCATGTTCTCCAAGAGCACGTTCACCGGAACCTGCGCGGAGGCGTGCGTGGCTACCAACCGGCCGTCGCGCAAGACGACGATGCGATCGGCGATGCGCGCAATCTCCTCCAACCGGTGGCTGATGTAGATGAAGCTCACCCCCTCCTTGCGCAGTGCGTCAATCTGCGCGAACAGCCGGTCGGTTTCCTCCCCGCCTAACGCCGCGGTCGGCTCGTCCAAAATGAGGAGCCGGGCTTTGAGCGTGAGGGCTTTGGCGATCTCCACCTGCTGCTGCGCGGCCACCCGCAACCTCCGGACCAGGGTCGTGGGCGGCACGTTTAAACCAAGCCGCTGGAGTTGCTCGGCCGCGCGCTGGTTCATGGTGTCGCGGTCGATGCGACCTCCCCTCGTGAGCAGCCGGCCAACGAAGACGTTCTCGGCGATCGACAGGTCCGGCAAGAGCCGCATCTCTTGGTGGATGAGGCCAACGCCAGTCTCGATCGCCTCGCCCGGGCGGGTGGGCGCGTAAGGCCGGCCCTCCCACGTCATCGTGCCGACCGACGGCGGGTAAAGCCCGGCGATGATCGAGGACATCGTGGATTTGCCCGCCCCGTTTTCCCCCAAGAGGGCGACCACCTCGCCGGGGTAGACGTCCAGATCGATGCCCGACAACACCACGTTGGTGTCGAAGCTTTTTTCAATCCCGCGCAAAGACAACCGCGGCACGGCTTTCCCGTCGGAGGAAGCGTTCGACGCGTCAGGGATTGCCGTGGCTTGGCGCGAATTCATCGGAGAGTTCGATCGGAAAGAGAGCCGTCCCTGGGCTTAGGGATGGTTGTCGATGAACGGTGCCACGTTCTCTTTGGTCGTCAGGACCGCTTCTTGCAGCTGTTCTTTGGGCAACTGTTTGCCGTCGATCAGGTCCAAGGCAGAATCCACGGCCAGCTTGCCCATGTACTGGGTCTTCTGGGTCATGGTGGCGTCCAACGTCCCGTCGCGAACGGCTTTGAGGCCCGCCACGTCGCCGTCAAAACCGAAGATCCAGACCTTGCTGCCCACGTTGGCCACCTTTACGGCGTGCGCGGCCCCGAGCGCCAAGGCGTCCGCGCGGCCGAAAAACGCGTTGATGTTAGGGTAGCGCTGCAGCAAGTCTTGGGCGATCGCGAAGCCCTCGTCCTGCATCCAGGCCTTGCTGGGCTGCTTGGCTACCACCTTGATTCCGGGACAGTTGGCCATGGCCTCGCTGAACCCTTTGTCGCGGTCCAATTCCGGCGTGGTACCGAGCTGGCCTTGCAAGATGGCAAGGTTCGCTTTGCCACCGGTGACCTTGCAGACGTGTTCGCCCAGGGTGCGGGCCGCCCCGACGCTGTCGGTCGCGATGAACGTGTCGCCGGGAGCGTCGGGGGCATTTCGGTCCACGTTCACCACGGGGATGTTGGCCTTCTTGGCCGCTTTCACCGGCACCCCGGCCGCCGTGGCGCCAGCAGGGATGTAGATGATGGCTTTCACCCCGCGGGTGATCATGTCTTGGATTTGGTCGACTTGGGTGGCCGCGTCGCCTTTCGCGTCAGCGACGATGAGATCCACCCCCTTGGCCTTGGCTTCCGCGCCGGCGGACTGTTTGATTTGGTTAAAGAAGTCGGCTTGAAGGTTTGCCACGGCCAAGCCGACCGTCTTCTTCTCCTGGGTCAGGCCAGGCGTGGCGAGAAGCAACAGGCTCAGCGCGGTGACGGCGGCAGCACGATAGTTTTTCCGGAGGAACATAGGGTATGGGGGGTGATGGTGCGGTGGGTTAACTCTTTTGGTTAGGGCGTGCGTGGTTAGGGAAAACCGTAAGGTGCAGCCGAGCCGAGCTCAGCGCCTCACAAAGCGTCCACGTTAGGTTCCGCGTCGGCGCAACGTGTCGGAACTGACCGCCAAGGCGATGACCACGCCGATGACGACCTGCTGGATGAAAGGGGAGACACCGGTCAGGTTTAAGCCGTTGTGCAGCACGCCGATGATCAGCACGCCCACCACGGTCCCGCCGATGCCGCCGACGCCGCCGCTCAGGCTGGCGCCGCCGATCACCACGGCCGCGATGGCGTCGAGTTCGTAGCCCAAGCCGGCGCTCGGCTGCGAGGAATCGAGCCGGCTGGCCAACACGATTCCCGCCAGCGCGGAAAGCAGGCCGCTGGCCACGTAGACCCAGGTCGTCATTGCCCGGACGCGCAAACCGGCCAAACGCGCCACCTCGGCGCTGCCCCCGATGGCGTACAAGCCGCGGCCGGTTGCGCGGTAGCGGAGAAAAATCCAACCGACGACGACCAGCACGATGGCCATGGCCACCGTCAACGACAGGAACCCGAAATACCGGTGGGTCGCAAAGCCGTCAAACCAGTCGGGGTAACCGACGATTTGACGCCCGTCGGTGATGATGTTGGCCAAACCGCGGGCGACGGTCATCATGCTCAAGGTGGCGATGAACGCCGGCAGCTTGGCCCGGGTGACCAGCAACCCGTTGGCCCAGCCGCACAAGGCGCCAATCAAGAGGGCCACGACGACGGCGAGGGCCAGCGGCAGGTTGCAGTCGTGACTCAGCCAACCCAGCATCATCATCGAAAACGCCAGGACGGAGCCGACCGACAGGTCGATGCCGCCCAGGATGATCACCGCCGTCATGCCGAGCGACAGGATCCCGAGCACCGTGACTTGGTCCAGGACGTTGAGCAGGTTGCGAAACGAGAGGAAGGCCGTGGTGGCGAGCGAAAAGGCCACGCAAAGCGCCACCAAACCAAGCAACGGACCCTGCACGCCGATGAGCTTGCCAAGCCACGCGAACCTGGGTTGGGCGCCGACCGCGGAGGGCGCCGGCCGAGCGGCGGCGGCGCCTTCGTTGGTAGTCTGGGGAGAAGCCATGGCCAATTTCCTTTGCGTTAACGCTTGGCCAAGAGCGTGCGGGCGGCGGCGGCGAGCCCCGGGCCGTCGAGGC
>CAXUNV010000159.1:0-9479 GCA_964252355.1 uncultured Chthoniobacterales bacterium
GCTGCGCGGGGGGCTTCGAGCTGGGCGCCGGCGGGGCACCCCCTCCCCCGGCCTCCGCGCCGCGCGCCGCACTCACCCGTCCAAAACGTCCCGGAGCTTGCTGGCCAGCGCGTCCCGGGTAAAAGGCTTTTGCAGAAAGGCCACCTCGGCCTCCACGATCCCGTGTCGCACCACCTCCTCGCCCGCGTAACCGCTTTGGAACAGCACCTTAAGGCCGGGGTCGCGCCGCCGGAGGACGTCGGCCAACTCGCGGCCCGTCATCCCCGGCATCACCACGTCGGTCATCAATAGGTCGAACTTCTCGCCGTCACCGTCGACCAAGCGCAATGCCCCCTCCGCGTCGGCGGCTTCCCGCACGCCGTAGCCAAGGCTTTTGAGCAACAGGGCGGTGACGGCGCGGACCGGCGCCTCGTCCTCGACCAGCAGAACCGTCTCGCCCCGGCCGGTGCCGACCTGCAAGGGTGCGTCGGCGGGTTTACAGGCCACGGGTTCCGTTGTCGCGGGCAGGCAGATGTGGAACGTCGTGCCTTCGGCGGGCGCGCTGGAAACCTCCACGTGGCCGCCGCTCTGCTCGACGATGCCATGCACCACGGCCAAGCCCAACCCGGTGCCTTTGCCGACGCCTTTCGTGGTGAAGAACGGCTCGAAGATGCGCGCCTGCACCTCCGGCGTCATGCCGCCGCCGGTGTCGGTGACGGCCAACCGGACATACCGGGCCGGTGCCATCTCCGGGCAGCCTGGTGGGTGCCGTTCGACCTCGCCCGTCTCGAACGACAGCGTCCCGCCCCGCGGCATGGCGTCGCGCGCGTTGACGGCCAGGTTGAGGATGACCTGATCAATCTGGCCCGGGTCCGCCCGCACCAGCGGGAGGTTCGGCCGCAGGTTCTTCGTCAGCCGGATGCTTTCGCCAAGCAGCGGGCGGAGCATCGTTTCCGCCGCACGGACCACGGCGTTCAAGTCCAAGGCCTGCGGCTCGAGGACCTGCTGGCGACCGAAGGCCAAGAGTTGCCGGGTCACGGCGGCGGCGCGCTCGGCGGCCCGGCCGATCTCGGCGACCGACTCGTGCAACGGTTCGTCTGGAGGCAGGCCTCGGTCGAGGAGGTCGGCGTGGCCGATCACGACGGAAAGCAGGTTGTTGAAGTCGTGCGCCACCCCGCCCGCCAGTTGGCCCACGGCCTCCATCCGCTGCACTTGGCGCAGCTGGGTCTCCAGCCGCTTCTGCTCGGTGACGTCGCGGGAATTGACCACCACCAAACCTTCCACGGTATCGTCCCACATCTTTCGACCGATGGATTGCAGCACGCGCCAAGCGCCGTCGCGGTGGCGGAACCGGTACTCGACCGAAACCGTGGACGATGGCTCGGCAAGCGCCCGTGCAAACGCCTCCCGGACTCGGGTCAAATCCTCCGGGTGAACCAGGTCAAAGGCGTTCTGACCAAGCAGCTCGGTCGGTTGATACCCCAAGATGCGCGCCAGCGAGGGGCTTTGGAATCGGATGAGACCGTTGAAGTTGAGCAGGGTGATGAGGTCGGAGGCGTGTTCGATCAGTAACTGGAAGCGCGCCTCCCGCTGGTGCAGCCGTTTCGCCTCCGCTCCCTGGCACGCGGTGAGGTCGGCGTCCGCTTCCAAGATGCGCACCGGCCGTCCCTTCGCGTCGCGGTAAACGCTTTGCTGGCTCACGACCGCCAGGCGCTCGCCGTTGCGCTTCCGTTGCACCAGTTCGCCTTCCCAGGTGCCGGTGCGGTGCAGGGCTTCTTCGACCTGTTCCTTCGATCCGGGGAAGCGGGTCTGGAGGAGTTCGTGCGCGAAGCGGCCCAGCGCTTCGGCCTTGGCGTAACCGTAGAGGCGCTCGGCACCCCGGCTCCACCGCACGATGCGCCCGTCCAGGTCGCGCACCAGCACCGGCGCCAAGTCGAGCACCGCCGCCTGTTCCCGCAACTCTTCGTTCGCTTGGCGGATGGCCGCCTCGGCCTCTTTGCGTTTGGTGAGGTCGACGGCTTGACCCAACAGCAGCCGGTGGCCCGAGCGGTCCCGGCCTAGCGGGGTGATGTAGAGGTCCCAAACGCGTGGGCGACCGTCCTTGGCCCAGACGGTGCGTTCGCCGCCGTGGACCGGTGCCGACAAGGCGAGGCGCCCGGCGACGCGCGCCTTGGCCGCGCCGGGGCTTTCCCCATAGCCTTTCTGCATCCAATCCAAGAGGGTTGGAATGTCTTCGAGGGTGTAACCGGACTGGTCCGTCCAACCCTGGCTCAAGAGCCGGACAGAGCCCGTCTCATCACAGATGAGGGCCGGGATGGGCGATTTGGCGACGGCGGTCCGCAGCTGGCCTTCGCTCTCGCGCAGCCGTTCCTCCGTGCGGCTGCGTTCCTCGATCTCGGCGCGCAGCGCGGCGTTGGCCGCCGCCAACGCAGCCGTGCGCTGCGCCACGCGTTCCTCGAGCGCTTCGTTCGCTTCGCGCAAGGCGCGTTGGGCATCCTGCAACGCCCGGTTGGCGGTCCGCCACGTTTCGGGACTGGCCAGCGCAAGGGCGCGCGGCACCTGCGGCACCAGCGCCGTCGCGGTCGCCACGGAGGCTACCGCCGTCACCACCTTCATCCATGCCGTCAACCAATAGAGTGGGTGCCAGACGTTCAACACGTCCAACGCGTGAGTCATGCCGCACGCGACGGTGAAGAGGGCAAAACCGAGGAAGAGCAAGCGGAAAACCAAATCGCGGCGGCGGCGCACGAAATGGACCAGCGTCAGCGGGATGGCGAAGTAGGCGACGGCGATGCAGGCGTCGGCAGCGACGTGCAGCCAAATCAGGAGCGGGTCCCAAGTGTAGCAGTACCCGTGGGGCATGAACCCCGAACCCGAGAAAAGCCGGTTGATCCAATCCATAATGAGCCACGCGCACGGGTGGGCGCCCTTGGGTCACCGGGTTCACCCCCCGGTCGCGGTAGGACATTGCCCTAACAAAGTCTATTTCTATATTTTAGATGATTTAAAGAAAAATCATGCACAACTGGAGCTGCTGTGGTCGGGTGCCGGTGGTAAGGCAAGAGGTGTCTTGCCTTACCCGCCGCCGGGCGAGAACGAAGGTTGAGCCTAGCCGTTTGGGTCAGGCCGCCGGCACCCTTCGCCCCGCCGCCGGTTTTCGGCGAGGGCTGCCATGCTGGGCGGGCCGGGTTTTCGCCCCACCGGGCCACCCGCGAGTTCCGGCTCGGGACCCAGAACTCCGAACGGGGAACCCGCCACACCTCCCTTCCTTGCGTTGGCTCGGCAGGTCCGGTACCCTGTGCAGCTTTATGCCGAAGGTCGTCCTTGGGAAAGGTTTGGGTGCGCTGATCAACACCCCCAAGGGCGCGCCTGCGCCCAGCCCCGAAACGCCGGGCGCGGCTCCCGGCGAGCGGGTTGAACGCGTGGCGTTGGCCGAGGTCGTGCCTAGCCCGTTGCAGCCGAGAAAAAATTTCGGGCCGGAACACTTGTCGGAACTGGTCGAATCGATCCGCGAACACGGCATCATCCAACCGCTGATCGTTCGGCGGGTGAACGCCAAGTGCGAACTGATCGCGGGCGAACGCCGTTGGCGCGCCGCCACGCAACTCGGGCTTGCCGAAGTGCCCGTCATCGTGCGGCGCGCCTCCGACCGGGACGTGCTGGAGTTGGCGCTCATCGAGAACCTGCAACGGGAAGACCTCAACCCGATCGAGGAGGCGTTGGCCTACCGCCGGCTCGCGTCGGAGTTCGCCCTGCGCCAGGAAGACATCGGCGCGCGCGTCGGCAAAAGCCGATCGGTGGTGGCCAACTCGCTGCGCCTTTTGGAACTGCACCCGCAGGTCCAAAGTTATCTTACCCAGGGACGCTTGAGTGTGGGGCACGCCAAGGTCTTGCTGGGGCTGGACGATCCGCGAGAACAAGAGATGCTGGCGGAAGTGGTCATCCGCCAGGGCGCGACGGTGCGCACGACCGAAAAGCTGGTGGCCGCTCACCTCGCTCGGAAAGGCCAACCTCCCAGGCCGAGTTCGCGCCCGGGCGATCCGCCTGCGCCGACCGTGGCGCGCGCCGTCCGGCAGATCGAAGGTCGTTTGCGCGAGCGTTTGGCCACGCACGTCGCCATCCACCACTCCGACAAGCGGGGCCGGATCGAGATCCAATACTACGGCGACGACGATTTGGAACGCATCATCAAGCTGTTGGGAGTTTCGCTGGAGTGAACCGCACGCCCCGGGTGGCCGCCACGCTCCTCTGCCTCACCATGGCCCTGCTGGCCTGCGGCAAACGGGGCAAAGGCCCGGCACTCGCCGACCCGTCGCCCGTCAAAACGCCGGACAACCTCACGCGCGTCACGGCCGCGACGACCGCAGGAATCCCGCCGCGGCGGCCCGAGCTTTGGAAGGAGTTTGACGGTTCGCTGGCGTTCTCAACCGCGTTGAAGTTGGCCGGTTTCGGCCCGCGCCCTTCCGGCAGCGACACCCTGGAACAGGCCCGAGAGGAGATCAGCACGGAGCTCGCCCGCGCGGGTTGGCAGATCCTTCCGCAGGCGTTCAGCGACGCCGATCCGGGTGGCAAGCCGGTCGCGTTCCGTTCGCTGAGCGCCCGGTTCACTGCCGTGGCGCCGGTCGGCAAACGTTACGTGCTGGCAGCCCACCTCGACACGGAACGCTCCGAGGTCGTGCGCTTGCCTGGGGCCACGGAAGCCGCCGCCGGTCCCGCGGTGCTTCTGGAAATCGCCCGGGTGCTCGTAGGCGACCCGCAGCTCGCCTCCCGCGTGCAGCTCCTCTTTTTGGACGGGCACCACCCGTTCCGGCAGCCGAACGCGCACGATGGCCTGTTCGGCAGCCGGGTAGCCGCACCGCTCCTGGCGGCGCAGGCGGATGGCCGGGAACTGCGCGCGGTCATCGATCTAGAAAACCTGGGTGGCAAAGAGTTCCGTTTGCACTACGCCCCAAACAGCGACCCAACGCTGATCGAGGTTTTGCGGCGCTCCGCCGAAGCGTTGTCGATCCCGGTCGCACCCGCCAACCGCCCGATCCTCGGCGATCAGGTGCCGTTCACCCAAGCCAACCTGCCGGCGCTGGCGTTACTTGACGCGGAAGCTGCCTACGTCCACACGGCCGACGACACGCTCGATCGCCTTGATCCGGCCTCGCTTGCGAAGGTGGGGCAACTGGTCCTTTATTTCCTCTCGGTAGAAACCTTTCCGCCCAACATCTGAAACCATGAGCACACCGACTTTTCAACTTTACGTGAAACCCGGCTGCCCGTGGTGCCGGCTGGCGGAGGAGTACTTCGACGACCATGGTTACCGTTACGAGCGAATCGACGTGCTGAAAGATCGGGCCGCTTTCGCCGAGATGAAACGGCGGTCAGGGCAGAGCTACTCGCCCACGCTCGTGGTCGGCGACCGGGTGCTCCCGGACTTCGGCCCAGAGGAACTCGCGGATTTCCTCCGCGAGCACCACCTCGAGCCCTGACCGACTGACTCGACGTCATGCCCCCTTCCCTTTCCCTGGTGCTGGGCATGGTGGTCCTGGCGCTGGCGTTCCGCACTTACGCCCACCCCCTCGCGCAACGGTTGAGCGCCCTTTGCGTCCTGGTCGCCTCTTTTCTGGCAGGCTACTTGCCGGCGCGAAACTGGGGTGCTGGGGTCCTGCTCGCTTCTTTGTGGTTGCTGGTGCCTTGGCTGGAAATCTTGACCCGGGTTCGCGCCTTACGTCTGCCGCTCGACCGAACTTTAGGGCATCGCCCGCCGCCCAACCGCGAAGCCTTTCCCAACTTGGCGGAACTTACCGCCGAGATCGAAGACGAACGGTTCGAACACGTGGACGATGTCGGCTGCGATTGGGCGGCGCAACGGCAGTACCTCCGGTTGTTTTACCGGCGAGATGACCGGCTGCAGGCGGCCATCTGCTTGGTCGACCAGGGCAACGTCTCTTTTTATTACGTTAGCCTGATGACGCGCACCCTGGGCGGCGAGGTGTTCGTCACTTGGAATTATCCTTTCGCCTACTCGCTCAAGTTCGTGCCGAAAACCCGCATTTGGCGGGTCCGCGCCGAAGAGCCGTTCGCGGCGATGTGCGCGACCCACGCCGACCGGTTGACCCGCGTGGGGGTGGCGGACGGCGAGTTGCGCGCGTTCGAACCGGAACAGATGCAGGAGATCATCCAGGGCGAGTTCAGCGCCCAGATGCGTCACAACGTCGCGGCGGGCCTGCTCGCGCTCGCCCCGGGCGGCGGCGTCCGTTACACCTGGCGGGGCATGATCTACCTTTGGCTCCGGTCGATCTGGGATTTCGTCCGGCCGTAGCGCGTTCCGGCTGCCGAGCTCCCGTTTCGCCGGTGGTGGGAGGCCCGCTCACAACTCTACTGTCTGATCAACGTAGGTTCCCGCCGGGACCGTTATCGCCTCCCCACCGCCGTTCTTGAAGGTGACGGCACCCCGGACCGTGACGCCGGGAGAGAATCGCACCGGTCCCTCGACACTCAGGGTTTTACAACCGATCAGCGAGGGCACGCCTTCGGCCAGCGCCGCCTCCAACGCGTCGACCAACTTGTAATCATCAGAGAGTTTCACGTCCGGCGGTTGCCCCTCGCGCACCTGTCGCAACTCGAGGCGGAACTCGTCGTCCAACGCGTAGGCATCGGAACGCACGGTCAGGAGGTCGCTCGTGGTCTTGACCGGCGCAAACCGCGACCGCGGCACTTCGACGGCAGCCGCGCCCGGGAAGCAACTGATGGCTGCGCCCATGGCCGTTTCCAACTGATAAACTTTCGGGCTTTGCTTGTCCCGGGGATCGACGGTCTTGACGTTGCGGATGTAAGGCAACGGCAACACGCCTTCGCCCTCGGCCAAGGCGCGCTCGAGCGCGTCCAAGCGCACCCAAAGGTTGTTGGTGTTGAAATAACGATGGCGCTCGATGTCTTGGAAGGCGGCCATGTCGTTTTCCGGGCACTGCGCCGATTCCCGCAGGGTCAGCTGGCCATCCGCACGCCGACGGGCCAAGTGTCCGCCCTTGCGGTCGACGGCCGTACGCCGGGTGACCTCCATTAGGAAAGGCGCTTCGGACTTTGCGAAGTACTGCAGGATTCGTCCGTCGAGCGTGGCCCCAAGGTTGTCCGAGTTCGAGACGAAAAGGTAACGCGCGCCGTGGTCCCGCAACCGGCCGAGCAGGCCGGATTCGGAGAGTGCGGTGTAGAGGTCGCCGTGACCGGGAGGGCACCACTCCAAAGCAGGGTTCTGCGGCCAGCGCACCGGTGCCAGGGTGTCGACCGCGAGTTTAGGCACCCGGTTTTGCAGCAGTTCCAGCCCGGCGGGGTCACCCAGTTCGGGGTAACGGCCGAGCGCCGCCAAGGTGTCAGCGCTCGTGCTGAAGCTGTTCATGAAGTAGAGGCGGAGGTCCGGGTTCAAACGTCGGCGCAGCTCTAAAAACTGCCGGACGATGATGTCGAGGAACGTGAGGTCGTCCCGGACGCGCAGCAGGCTCTTTGCCCGTTCCAGCCCCATGCCGGTACCCAGGCCGCCGTTGAGCTTGACTACCACCGTGCCGCCGGCCAAGTCGCGAAAGTCTTCCGGTTCCGGAGCCTCGGCGATGGAGGGGAGCAAGGGGATCGGCTCGATGACGTCCTCCGGCAGGTCCGCCGATTCGTTTCTCACCAATTTCGCGTACTGGAACAGGAAGGCGCGGATGGCGATTGGCCCGAGGCCGGCGCGTTCCATCGCCTCACGAATGAGTGCCGTCGCGTCTTGCATAGGTGCGCCAAAGACGCACCGGGCGTTGCCACGATCAACGCCGAAGTGGTTCGCCTCGAACGTGGAGGGTGGCGTCCCCGTTTACGGGCGGGACGCCCGCGCCCCCTTCGTCGCCCGCCGGGCCCACGTTGGGGCGACTCCGCCGGGCAAAGCGAGTCTTGCGAGATGCCGCCGGGCCGCCCGCGCTCCCCCTGCCTCACCTCACGTGAAGACCATCCCGAGACGGCCTTCGCCAGGGCGTTTACACGATCGTGAGTCCGCCGGCGGTGGAAAGATCCACGGATGCCGGTTCCCCGTCGACGTCTTCGCCCACCACGTAACGGGTGAAGCGTTTGACGACGATGTTTTCACCGAGTTCAGCGATCTTCGCCGAGATCAGGTCTTTGATCGTTTGATCCGGGTTTTTGATGAACGCTTGGTCAAGCAGACAAACCGAGCCGTAGTATTTGTCGAGTTTACCCTCGACGATTTTCTCGACCACGTGTTCGGGTTTGCCTTTGACCTGTTCGCGGTAGATCTCGCGCTCGCGGGTCACCGTGGCGGGCGGCACTTGCTCGCGGCTGACGTAAAGCGGGTGCGCGGCCGCGATGTGCAGGGTGATGTCTTTGACCAGATCCCGGAAGACATCATTTTTGGCGACGAAGTCAGTCTCGCAGTTGACCTCCACCAAGACGCCAACCTTGCCCTGCAAATGAATGTAGGAAGCGACGATGCCCTCTTTGGCGGACCGCGACGCTTTCTTCGACGCGCTCGCGATGCCGCGTTTGCGCAGGATGTCTTCTGCCTTTTCGAGGTCGCCGCCAGCTTCGACCAGCGCGCGCTTACAATCCATCATGCCCGCGTTCGTCTTGTCGCGGAGCTGCTTGACCACCGCTGGGTTCACATCAGCCATAACAATGTCAAAAAATGGGTTTGGATGGTGAAGCGTCGACCGAACGCCGTGGGCAGGTCGGCTCACCACCGAAAACGCGGACGCCGGATTATTCCGCCACCGCGGCGAGCTGAGCGACGTCGTCCTTCTTGCCTTCCTGCGACGCCGTGTAGATGGCGTCGACGACCTTCTGCAGGATCACGCGGATGGCGCGGATCGCGTCATCGTTGCCCGCGATCGGGTAAGTCACTTTGTCGGGGTCGGCGTTGGTGTCGACGATCGCGACGGTGGGGATCTTCAAACGCAAGGCTTCGGCGACCGCGATGGATTCGCGCGTCGTGTCGATGATGACGAGCGCGTCAGGCAACCGATCCATGGTGCGAATGCCTTCCAAATTGCGGCGGAGTTTTTCCGCCTCGCGCCGCAGGGCCGACAGCTCCTGCTTACCCATCTTACCGTACTCCGGAGATTGTTCGATCTGCTCCAAATAGGACAAGCGGGCCACACTTTTACGGATCGTGGTCAAGTTGGTCAGCGTTCCGCCCAACCAACGCTGGTTGACGTAGAACTGGCCGCAAGCTTCGGCCGCCTCTTTCACCGCTTCCTGCGCCTGCTTTTTGCAGCCGATAAAATCCGTCGCCGTTTGGAGTTGTTTGACCGTCTCCGAAAGGTTGATGATGTAGATGGAGTTGCGCTGCTCGAAGATGAAGGGCTTCATCTTCGGGTTCCAACGCTTGGTCTGGTGCCCAAAGTGGACTCCCGCTTCCAAGAGTTCCGTCATTAATTCCAACGAAGACATATAGAGGTAGTCTCTCCTGCCCTGCGCCTTGACGCGCTCGCGGTTTGGTCTTTCCGGGTGGAGCCGGTGACTATGGT
>CAXUNV010000160.1:0-9457 GCA_964252355.1 uncultured Chthoniobacterales bacterium
GTAACGTTATGAACCTGCTTCGCGCCAACGACTCAGCTCGCTTCCGGCGCTGGCCCTGGCGGCCGGTCCTCTGCGCGTTCGCCTGCTTCGCGTGCGCCAGCACGGAAGGGTTCGGCGAGGTGCGCGTCGTCACCTTCGCGCACTACAACTTGGAAAATTACCTGGTGATGGAGCGTCGCCAAGGGAGTGCGGTGGCGCTCGCCGGCAAACCCGCCGCCGAAGTCACCGCCGTGGTCGGTATCCTCCAGGCACTCGCGCCGGATGTGCTTGGCGTCTCTGAAATGGGTGCGCCAGATCAGTTTGACGATTTCCGCCGCCGCTTGGCGGCGGTTGGGCTCGACTACCGCGATGGCGAATACGTGGCCGGCGCGGACCCCGACCGGCACTTGGCGCTTCTCAGCCGGTACCCGATTGTCTCGCGCCAATCGGACCCGACGCCGATGGTGGATCTGCCGACCGGACGTTTGCCGGTGCGGCGAGGTTTTCTGGACGTCACGGTCGAGGTCGCGCCTAGGGTCCGCGTGCGTTTCTTGGGTGCTCACCTCAAGTCGAAGCTGCCGGTGCTTGAAGGGGAGGCGCTGGTGCGGCGGGCAGAGGCGCAACGGTTACGCGAACGCATCGATGCCGTCGAAAGGGCAGAACCAGATGCGCCCCTCTTGGTTTACGGCGACCTGAACGACACGCCGGAAAGCCCGGCCACCAACGAGGTGGCCGGCGTCCACGGGACGCCAGGAGCCTTGGTTGACCTTTGCTTGGCCGACCCGCAAGGCGACCGGTGGACCTATTACCGGCGATTCACGGACACCTACGCGCGCATCGACTACGTTTTTGTGAACCGGGCCCTGCTCCGGTGGGTCGATCGACAGGGTAGCGGGGTCGTGCGATGCCCGGAATGGAACCGGGCCAGCGATCACCGGCCGTTGCTCACGCGTCTAGTACTGGGTGGCTGAGCGCGCCGGTCGCTGGAACCAGGGGAGCGCCGGCGTCCCGCCGGTAATCGGAAATGTTGCCACGGCCAACGCATTGGTAGGGCAAGGCGAGGGATCCCGCATGCGGGACCGCCGGGCCGGAGCGACGTGAGAGCCGCGCCCGCGGGATGGAAAAGGGAGCGCCGGCGTCCCGCCGGTACAGGGCGGGTGCGCCGGACCCGAAGATGCGCAAGCCCAGGTTGGGTCGCGACCTGCCGCCATCGGACTGCCAATACCCGGGGGCGGTCTCCCTCGCCGGCGACGATGCCTGCCGCGAGTGCCGACGGCACGGTAAAGGGTGGTCCGACCCGCACCCGCCGGCGCCGCGGACCAGTCGGCGGCGGGGAGCGCACGCCCTCCCAGGTTGAAAGGCCGCCCCATTTCTTCGCGCTTGCGCGCGGGTGCGGTCGGTCCTAGCTTCGGCCTTCCGTCCCGGTGCAGGTACCCGTCGCCTGCCGTGGGGCGGTGGTCCCCGCCCGTTCTCCTTCCTATGGCCAACACCGTGTTAGTCGGCGCCCAATGGGGTGACGAAGGCAAAGGTAAGGTGATCGACTACCTGACCGAAAACGTCGACGTCGTCGTACGCAGCCAAGGCGGGAACAACGCGGGACACACGGTGGTGGTTGGTTCCACCAAGTACATCTTGCGCCTGATCCCGTCGGGCATCCTGCGCAAAGGCAAGCTTTGCATCATCGGCAACGGGGTGGTCATCGATCCGCCCGGGCTCTGGGCGGAGATTTCCGAACTCACGGCCCAAGGCGTCAAGATCAACTCCAAAAACCTCTTGATCAGCGACTCGGCCCACGTGGTTTTCCCGTACCACAAGATCCTAGACGAACACCGCGAAGCAGCCAAAGGCAAGGGCCGGATCGGGACGACCAAGCGCGGGATTGGTCCGGCGTACGGCGACAAGGTTGCGCGGGTCGGGCTGCGGCTGATGGACTTGACGCGCCCGGATGATTTCGTCCGCAAAGTGAAGACGCGGCTGCGCGACGTGAACTTCCTGCTACGCCAATACGACATCCGGCCGGTAAACACCAAACGGGTGATCGCGGAGTACCTGGAAGTGGGCGAACGCCTAAGGCCGTTCATCACCAACACCGTCTTGGCGGTGCACCGGTCCATGGCCGCCGGCAAAGAGATCTTGTTTGAGGGTGCCCAAGGCACCTTTCTGGACATCGACCATGGGACTTATCCCTTCGTCACGTCTTCCAACACGACCGCCGGGGGTGCCTGCACCGGAGCGGGCGTGCCGCCGAACCGCATCGATCGGGTGGTCGGCGCGGTGAAAGCCTACACGACCCGGGTGGGTGAAGGGCCGTTCCCGACGGAGGACGCCGGATTGTCGGACGCGTTGCACGCGATGGGGCGCGAGTACGGGTCGGTGACCGGCCGGGAACGGCGGTGCGGGTGGTTCGACGGGGTCGCTACCCGGTATGCCGCCATGATCAACGGCATCGATGAGCTCGCGGTGACGAACCTCGACGGCCTGGATGCCGTACCCGTGATCCGCGTGTGCGTTGGCTACCGGTTGGACGGCCGGCGGTTAGAATACCCGCCGTCGTCGGCCGACGACTTGGAGCGTTGCCGCCCGATTTACCAGGACTTCCCGGGCTGGCAAACGCCGACCAACGAGGCCCGCAGTTTTGGCGATCTACCGGTGGCAGCCCGGACGTATCTGGAACGTCTCACCGAGTTGGCCGGCGCGCACCTGCGCTTGGTCGGCGTGGGCCAGAGTCGCGCGCAGACCATCCTAGTGTAGAGTGTGCGCGCCGCGCCGGCCGCGCCCGCCGAAAGGCGGCCTTTTGTACCCGACATGCTTCTTACCTCGCATTCCTCCAACCCAAAGACGGGGCCGCGGCCGCCGCGGGGTCCTCGACATGTGGCGGTCATCATGGACGGCAACGGGCGGTGGGCGAAGGAGCGGGGGTGGCCACGTACCCGAGGCCATTATGAGGGGGCCAAAGCCGTCCGCGAGTGCATGCAAGGCTGCTTGGACCACGGCGTCGAGTACCTCACCCTCTACGCCTTTTCGACCGACAATTGGCGTCGTCCCAAAGAAGAAGTCGACACCTTGATGGCTCTCCTCAAACGTTGGCTGCGGGAGTACACCCGCGAGATGAACGAGAAGGGCGTGCGCATCGAAGCCATCGGGCGCTGGCGCGAACTGCCGAAGTCGTGCCGGGAAGAGCTGCAAGGTGCGATGGAAAGCACGGCGCAAAACACCCGACTGACGACGATCCTCGCGGTGAACTACAGCGGGCGAGGCGAAATCGTGGACGCGGTCAAGCAAGTTTTGGCGGACGTGGAAGCCGGTTTGCTGAGCAAGGAGCAACTCGACGCCAACGTCTTCCAGCGTTACCTTTACACGTCGCCCTGGCCCGACCCGGATTTGCTCATCCGGACTTCGGGCGAGATGCGCGTCTCCAACTTCTTGCTCTGGCAGGTGAGTTACACGGAGTTTTTCAGCATCGAGAAGTACTGGCCCGATTTCACCAGGGACGATTTGCGGTTGGCCGTGGAAGCTTTCGCGAAACGGCAACGCCGGTACGGTGGACTCTAAACGGTGCACGTTTGCCGTTTGCCGTTTGACGTGCCATGACCCCTGCGGGCCAGCTGGGCGATGCCAAAAGCCGGGCGGCCTCTGGCAGGCGAGACGCCCCCTTCCGCAGGAGTCGAACGTCAAACGCCAAACCGCAAACCTTGAACGTGCACGCACCCTGCGGCGCGTTTCTCGCCACCCCCAGTAATCACAAACTGTCGGTTTTTTACCTCCCTGTTAACCGTTGGGGTTGCACCCCGGACCGCATTCGCCATCGTAGAGCGCTGTTGATGGCGGCTCTCCTAAGGGTCGTCACTGCCCGGGTTGCGCTGGCGCTCGGGTCTACGTCCTCGCATGCAGACCATCCTTTTAGTCGACCCGGAAACCGATTTCCTCGAGTGGGCCCAAAACCAACTCGAGACCCCCAGCACCCAAGTCCTGACCGCCAGCACCGCCGACGAGGCGTACAAGGTTTACATCAGCGAAAATCCGGACCTGCTCATTTCCGAGACGCACCTTAGCCCATTCAGCGGGTTGGAGTTGCTCGCTCGGGTGCGCCAGCGGGACTCCAACGCGCTCGTCATTTTGATGAGCGCGTTCGGCACCACCCAAACCGTCATCGAATCGATGAAGCTGGGCGCCTTCGATTACCTCCGGAAAGAATCGTTGCCGTTCAACCTCAAACCGGTGGTGGACGCGGCGTTGACGGCGCAAGCGGAAATGCGGTCGGCGACCGCGTTCAAACCGCAGCTCACCGTTGAGCAGTACCAGGATAGCTTGGTCGGTCAGTCCGCGCCGATGCAGCAGGTCTTTAAGATGATCGGGCGGGTCTCGCACAGCGACGCGCCCGTCATGATCACGGGCGAAAGCGGGTCGGGCAAGGAACTCGTCGCGCGCGCCATCCATCATTACGGCAACCGCAGCAACCAGCCGTTCATCGCCATCAACTGCGCCGCCATCCCCGAAAACTTGCTGGAGAGCGAGCTGTTCGGGCATGAGAAGGGGGCGTTTACGGGCGCCGTGACCCAGCGGATCGGCCGTTTTGAGCAGAGCGACGGCGGCACCATGTTTCTCGACGAGATCGGGGAGATGCCGCTGGCCGTGCAGAGTAAGATCCTGCGCGTCCTGCAAGAAGGGGAGTTCTCCCGGGTGGGCGGCAATGCCACCATCAAGGCGGACGTGCGGGTGGTGGCGGCAACCAACAAGAACTTGGAGCAGGAAGTCGCCAAGAAGCACTTCCGCGAAGACCTTTTCTATCGTCTCAACGTCGTCCGGGTGCACCTGCCGCCGCTGCGTCAACGCCGCGAAGACGTGCGGCTCCTGGCCGAGTACTTCCTCAAGCGGATCGCGACGCATAAGCATTTGCCGCAACTCACGCTTTCGGCGGAGGCAGTGCGCGTGTTGGAAGAGCACCCGTGGCCAGGCAACGTGCGCGAACTGGAAAACACGATCCAACGCGCGTGCGTGCTGGCGACGAGCGATGTGCTGCTGCCCAAAGACATCCCGTTGGGCGACGCGGGCGCCAATGCGGCCAATGAACCGGTGATGCGCGAGGTGGTCGAGGCGAAACCGACCCTGGAAGGTGCGGTCGGCGTGCTGCTGGACGCGGCCTCTTCGGACGGCAACCTGCAGCTGCTACCCTGGCTCGAGCGGGAATTTACCCTCTTCGCGATGAAGCGGACCCGGGGCAACCAAGTCAAGGCGGCGAAGCTGCTGGGTGTGACGCGGGCGACGCTGCGGAAGCGCATCGAGCGTTACAACATCACGAAGGAATTGAATTTCCAGTGACGGCGCGGCCGGGCGGGCAGGACCGCACCCTGAGGCGACAAACGGGCCCGAGCGCCACCATCTCCGAGCGGCGAGCGGCGTAGAAGAAGGGTGCGCTTGCCCCGGCGCCGGGTAAGGCGAAGCCGGGACGTGTCGCGGGCCAAAACGGGCTATGGAAAACGTGCTTTCATCGACGATCCACGCGGCGTGCGAAACCGAACCGCTGCGGTCGCAGCTCCGTCGGAAGGGTGCGGTGGAGTTGGCGCACGTGGCACCAGCCGCGCAAGGCTTCCTGGTCGCGTGCGCGGCGCACCTCCACCCTGCGCGGCCCCTTTGGGTCGTCTGCGCAGACCCTCGACGGCAAGAAGAGGTCTTCGGTGAACTCGCCAACTGGCAGGTGCAACCCCTTTTCTTCCCCGACCTCGAGGTCCCCACGGCCGAAGACGTGGTGCCCGATCCTGAAACGGTCGCGGAACGGTTGGAGCTGCTGCGAAAGGTCGCGGAAGGCAAGCGCTTCGTCGTCGTGCTGACGCGGCAATCCTTGGACGACGCAGTGCCGGCACCCGGCGACCTCTCTGGTCAGACGCGTGTGCTGAAACGGGGCGACACCCTGGACCGGGACGCCTTGATCGCGGACCTGCTCGCCGGCGGCTACGAGCAGGTCGCCCAAATCGACGCGCGCGGCCAGTTCGCCCAAAGGGGCGGCATCCTCGACGTCTTTTCGGCCCAGCACGCGGCACCCGTGCGCATCGAGCTTTTCGGGGACGAAATTGAATCGATCCGCGCGTTCGACTTGGATGAGCAGACCTCCATCCAGACATTGGACCGGTGCGAGCTGTTGGCCGGCAGACCGATCGAGAAGGCACCGATGGTGCCGCTCCGGGACTACTTGCGCCCTGGAGATCTGACGGTCGACGTGGAGGCAGGGTGGGAAGACGCCGCGTTGCGGATCAGTTCCGGCGCATTCGCGGCGGGCGAGGTCGAAGATTACGAAGGAGCCTTTTACCCGTCTGGGTTTGAATCGTTCGACGCTGGCGACTTCCTGGTGGAGGAACAGAAGCGGGAATCCGCCTTGCGCCAAGTGCGGGGTTGGTTGCGGGACGGCTGGACCGTGCTGGCCGTCTGCCACAACGAAGGCGAGATCGAGCGCCTGCGGGACGTGTTGGGGGACAACTCCATTGAAACGGAGGCGATGCGCTTCGTCACCGGCAGTTTGGAGCGCGGGTTCGCGTTTCCGACCGGCCGGTTGGCGGTGCTGTCGGACTCCGAAATGTTCGGGCGCTACCAGAGCCCGAGTGGCCGGCGCTTGGCCCTGCGCCGGGCCAAACTGCGCGGCGGCCGCGCGCCCATTGACTTCAGCGAACTCGCACCTGGCGACTTCGTGGTCCACCTGGAACACGGCATCGCCAAATACCGCGGGGTGCAGAAGCTCGAGCAGCAGGGCGTGGAACAAGAAGTCGTCGCGCTCGAGTTCGCCGACGAGGCGCGCCTTTATGTACCGTTCGAACAGGCCTACTTGATTTCGCGCTACGTCGGCATCGGCAAAAAGTACCCTGCCCTCAGCGCCTTGGGAGACGCGCGTTGGTCAAAAGCCAAAAAGGCGGCGGAGTCGGCCGTCTTTGATTACGCGGCCAAGCTCCTCGCGGTGCAGGCGGAGCGGAACACCCGGCACGGCTTCGCCTTCGGGGCCGACACCAAGTGGCAAGCCGCCTTTGAGAGCGCCTTCTTGCACAAGGAAACCGACGACCAACTCCGCGCCATCGAGGAGACCAAGCACGACATGGAATCGGCGCAGCCGATGGACCGCCTCATTTGCGGCGACGTCGGTTTCGGGAAAACCGAGGTGGCCATCCGGGCGGCGTTCAAGGCCGTCATGGCGGGCAAGCAGGTCGCGATGCTCTGTCCGACCACCGTCTTGGCGCAACAGCATTACCACACGTTTCGGGAACGGATGTCCGACTATCCCGTGACCATCGGCGTGCTGAGCCGGTTCGCCTCGGCGCGGGAACAGCGCGAGACGGTCGAAGCGGTCAAGTCCGGCGGGGTGGACATCGTCATCGGAACGCACCGCCTGATGTCCGCCGACGTCGCGTTTAAGGACTTGGGCTTGGTCGTCATCGACGAGGAACAGCGCTTCGGCGTCCGGCATAAGGAGCGGTTCAAGGAGCGGTTCAAACTGGTGGACGTGTTGACGCTCTCCGCCACGCCGATTCCGCGCACGCTCTACCTCTCGCTCGTGGGGGCAAAGGACATGTCGACCATCGAAACGCCCCCGCCAAACCGCCGACCCGTGGAGACGACGATTTGCGGGTACGATGAACGCATCATCCGCGATGCCATCAACCGGGAGCTGCGGCGTAAGGGGCAGGTCTATTTCCTTCACAACCGCGTCGAGTCGATCGGACGCGTCCGGGAACGGGTCCTGGAGCTTTGCCCTGGGGTGCAGGTCGAAATCGGCCATGGCCAAATGGACGAGCACGAGTTGGAGGAGGTGATGGCCCGGTTCGTCCGGGGGGCGACGGATGTGCTGATCTCGACGACCATCATCGAGAGCGGGCTGGACATCCCGAACGCGAACACGATCATCATCGACCGGGCGGACCGGTTCGGGTTGGCTGATCTCTACCAACTCCGCGGCCGGGTCGGCCGCGCCCACCACAAGGCTTACGCTTACCTGATGTTGCCCCGGGATTTGCTCACCGTCGGATCGGCCCGCCGCCGGATCAGCGCCATCCGCCAGTATTCCAGCTTGGGCGCAGGTTTTAAGATCGCCATGCGCGATTTGGAAATCCGCGGTGCGGGCAACATTTTGGGCACCGCCCAGAGCGGCCACATCATCAACGTCGGCTTTGATCTCTATTGCCAATTGCTCCAGCAGGCGGTCGATAAGCTGAAGGGCAAACGCGGCAGCACCCGCTCGCGCGGGGAAGCGGTCGTGCAATGCGACTTTCTGGCGACCAACGAGGCGGAATACGTGCGCGCGCCGACGGACTCGGTGCCGGCTTTCATCCCGGCGGATTACGTCGCGCAGCCGCAGGGCCGCATCCAAGCCTACAAGAAGTTGGCCCAGGCCGGCTCCAAGGAAGACTTAGACCGGCTCGGCAAGGAGTGGCGCGACCGTTTCGGCCCGCTGCCGGGAGCCGTGGCCAACCTGCTCCTTCTCGGCGAAATCAAGCTCGCGGCGGCGCGCCACAAAGTGTCCCGCGTCGAGGTGAAAGAGGGCAAAGTCATGCTCACGCGCAACGGTGATTACGTGCTGATCGGCAGCCGGTTTCCACGCTTGACATCCCCAGACCGCCAAAATAGTCTGCGCGACCTGCTGACCTTGCTCGGCCGGCTCCCCTGAGATCATGACCATCGCAAAGCTGCTGTGCGCCGTCGTCGTCGCCGGCTTTTGCCAGTTGCCGGCTTCGTGGGCGACGGATCCCGAAGTCATCGACGGCATCGCCGCGATCGTGAACAACGATGTGATCACCTTTTCCCAGGTGCAGGAGGTTTCTGCGCCCCAGGAACAATCGTTGCGGCAGCAGTACAACGGTACCGAGTTGATCGACAAAATTAAAGAATCGCGCTTGGCGTCCCTTCGCGATTTGGTGGATCGGCAACTCATCCTTCAGGAGTTCAAAAAGAAAGACTTCCACATCCCCGACTACGTGGTTGAAGACCACGTCCAGAGCATCATCCGCGGCGATTTCTCCGGTGACCGGCAGGCTTTCATCCGCACGCTTGGTGCGCAAGGCTACTCCCTGAACAAGTTTCGCCAGACCGAGCGCGACAAGATCGTGGTGCAAGCCATGCGGCAGAGCAACGTGAAGGGAAACTTCAACGCGTCGCCGCAGCAGGTAGAAGCCTATTACAACGCGAACAAGACGGAGTTTGCGACCCCTGAACAGGTCAAATTGCGCATGGTGGTGCTGAACGCGGATCCCATGGACCCGAACTCCGGCACCAGCACCCGCCAGATGGCTGAGGACATCCGGCAGAAGGCGAAGGACGGAGCGGATTTTGCGGCGCTCGCCAAGACGTATTCGATGGACGGCACGGCCGAGAGCGGCGGGGACTGGGGTTGGGTGGACCAGAAGACGTTGAACCAAGAGTTGACGAAGGTGGCGTTCGGTTTGTCGCCCAAACAGGTCAGTCCGGTGGTGCAGATCGGCGACTCTTATTACCTCTTGTACGC
>CAXUNV010000161.1:0-9402 GCA_964252355.1 uncultured Chthoniobacterales bacterium
GGAGCCTTCCGAGCCGGGTGATCCGGTGCCGCCGCCTCGCACGGCCCCGATCAACTGGCCGGCGCGCATCAACCAGGAGGATCTGACCTACCGGCGTCAGCGTCCGCTGACGTGCTACCGCCCCCGGCCGCGCCCCGGCGTGGGCGGTGGCGACGGCCGTTGCTGGCGGCCGCTGCCGTGGGCGCGGCGGGGTTGCTGCTGGTTTTTCTGTTTTTCTACGTATGGGCGTTGCGGTATGACCTCAGAGACGTGGGCCGCATCCCGGAGCGGTCCTGGATCTACGACATGGACGGGAAACTCTATACCCGGCTCTATGGCGAGAACCGCATTTTGGTCGACCCAGCCCAGGTTTCTCCCTTGTTCAAACAGGCGTTGCTGGCCCGCGAAGATGCCCGCTTTTACCAGCACCACGGCGTCGACCCGGTCGGCATCGGACGCGCCATCGCGCGAGACCTCGGCCACTTCTCGTTGCGGGAAGGGGCCAGCACGATCACCCAGCAGTTGGCGCGCAACAGCTTCGATCTGGGCGGCCGGAACTTCGGGCGTAAAATTCTGGAGGCCTTCGTGGCTTGGCGCATCGAAGGCACCTACAGCAAAGAGCAGATCCTTGGTTTTTACCTCAACCGAATCTACTACGGCTCGGGGTACTATGGGCTGGAGACCGCGTCGCAGGCCTACTTTGGCAAGCCTTCGAAGGACCTCAACTTACCCGAAGCCTCCCTGCTGGTGGGCTTGATCCGCAGCCCAAACCGGTTTTCGCCATTGCACAACCCTTCGGGGGCGGTCGCGCAACGGAACGCAGTGCTCGAACGCATGGTGGGTCTGAAGATGATCTCGCCGGCGGAGGCCAAAGCCGCCCAAACGGCGCCGCTCCACCTCTCGGCCAAGCGCGCCACGGCGCCGCAGCAGAACTACGCCATGGACGCGCTCTACCGCGAGTTGCAGACCTTGGTCAGCTTTTTTTTTATTGATTGGGGTTGGTTGGTGATCTACACCACGCTGGACCCGGCGATGCAGACTGCCGCGGAAGAAGCGGTGGAAAACTCGCTGAAGGCCGTAGAGGCGAAGGCCGGCTACCCACACCCGACGAAGGCGGCGTACGCTGCCGGCACGCACGGTCCGGAGGAGGGCACCGACTACTTGCAAGGGGCCGCGTTGGCGCTCGACAACCGGTCTGGGGCGGTCCGCGCGCTGGTCGGCGGTCGGGATTACCGCGAGAGCAAGTACAACCGCGCGCTGCAGGGCGCCCGGCAGGTCGGTTCCACCTTCAAGCCGTTTGTGTATGCCGCCGCCTACGCCCGCGGTCTCATGCCCGGTGCCGGCATCAGTGACGGCGCGATCGTGCGCGGGGAAATCGCGGCGGCCCCCAACTGGAACCCTGCCAACTCCGACCGTGCGTTCGGCGGCGTTCGTCCAGCCCGAGACGGCCTGATTTTTTCTCGCAACACCATGACGGTGCGAGTCGGTGAGTTGGCCACCTTGGACCGGGTACGCGCCTTGGGCCTGCAGGCCGGTTTCGCCAAGGAAATTCCGGACGTGCCGGCTACTTACCTCGGCGCGTTCGAGTCTAACCTCAAGGATGTGACGGCTGCCTACAGCGCCTTTCCCACGCAGGGCATCCGCCGTGAGCCTTACTTGGTAGAACGCATCGACGACGCGGACGGTCACATTCTCTACCAAGCGCACCCGGAGCAACACCAAGCGCTGACCCCGGCGGTGGCTTGGATGGTGTCGCAAACCTTGCGCGGGGTCATCGAGCGCGGGACTGCGGCGTCCGCCAAAAGCTTGGGCCTGGACCGTTACGCCGCGGGTAAAACGGGCACGACCGACGATTACAAAGACGCTTGGTTCGTCGGTTTCAGCAACACGCTCACCTGCGGGGTTTGGGTGGGCTTCGATCAGCCTCAAACCATCCAGGCCAAAGGGTATGGCGCGACCCTGGCGCTGCCGATTTGGGTTCGCATCATGGAAAAGGCGGCGCGCGCGAAGTACCCGGACGGCGAGTTCCAGGCCCCTGAACCGCTGGTTCAGGTCAAGCTCTGTTCGGTTTCAAACGAGATCGCCACCCCTGAGTGTGAAGCGGCCGGCACCGCCTACGACATCATGCTGCCGCAATCGGTGGTGCCGAAGGCGTCTTGCCCGACGCACCAGGGCCCGCGGCCGCCGTTCCAGACGGAGGGACCGCCCGCCGAAGACGACAATTTTGCGAAGCGGGTGTACCGGTCGTTCCAACACCTTTTCGGCGGGTAGGGCAGCGAGTTCCGCCTTCCGAGAAGGGACAGGCGGCCCGTCTACCTTCCGCGGGAGAGCGCCGCCGGGGTGAAAGCCGGTGGGGCGAAAACCTGGCCGGCGAGGGAGAGCCGCCACCCAGGTTGGCGGTTGCCGGGCGGTTTGAGCCGGCGGACACTACGGGGACGCCTAAAATCACCCTGGCTCCGGCCCCAGCGTTTCGTGCGTTGCCGTGCCCCACCAAGCCGAAAGCGAGGCTGCCGTGAGGGCGGTTCGAGCCGACTCAAAGCGCCCGGCACCCGTGGTTAGGCGATGGCAGCCCGGTTCTGCCGGCCGGGTTTTCGCCCCACCGACGCTCTCCCTGGGCAGGGGCTCTCCTGTGGCTGATGGGCGTCCCGCCGGCAACCGGCAACTGGGAACCGACAACCGCGCCCCGCCTACAACTTCTCTGCGTTCGTCTGGAAGTTGAGGTAGGGATAACCGCCTAACGCCTTTTCGTAGGTGTCGAGCAGGCGCATCGCCTCGGTCGGTTTGAGGCGGTCGGATTTGATCGCGGCATCCACGTGCCGTTTCAGACGGCGGACTAACTCGATCTGATCCCACTGCGTCATGGAAAGGACGTTGGCGATGGTGCTCCCCTCGATCACCTCTTCAATGTACCAACCGGTGTCCTCGTCCTCGTCCAAGAAAAGGTGCGCCTCGTTCACCCGCCCGAAGAGGTTGTGCAGGTCGCCCATGATGTCCTGGTATGCACCCATCAGGAAGAAACCGAGGTAATAGGGTTCGCCCGACCTTACCCGGTGCAACGGCAGCGTCTCCTTGACGTCCTGCAGGTCGATGAACTTGTCGACCTTGCCATCGGAGTCGCAAGTGATGTCGACGAGCGTGCCGTTCCGGTCCGGAGGTTGGTCCAGTCGGTGGACCGGCATGATCGGGAAGAGCTGCCCCAAAGCCCAGTGGTCCAAGAGTGATTGGAACACGGAAAAATTGCAGAGGTAGAGATCGCCAAGCGAGGTCTCCAACTCTTTGACCTCGTCGGGCACGTAGCGCATGCCTCGGCAGAGTTCCACGATCGAGCGCGCGATTTGCCAGTAAATCGTTTCGATCTTGGCCTTGCTCTGCAGGTCCAAAAGCCCAAGCTCAAACATCGACTGGGATTGTTCTTTCACCTGCTGCGCGTCGTGCAGGTTCTCCATGCGATTTTGTTTGGTCAGCGTGCGCTGGATCTCCACGATTTCCTGGAGCAGCTTCGGTTCGTCTGGCGTGACCTCCATCGGTAAGTCGGCGTCGCCTTTCTCGATGGAGCCGAGCGTCTCGACGATCAAGACGGAGTGGTGCGCGACCAACGCCCGGCCGCTCTCGCTGACGATCGTCGGGTGAGGCACCTTCTCGGAGTCGCACACGTCCATGATGTTGTAGACCACGTCGCGGGCGTACTCTTGGAGGGTGTAGTTTATCGAGGAATCGAACGCCGTCCGGGACCCGTCGTAATCCACGCCCAAACCGCCACCGACGTCGATGAACTCCATAGGGTGGCCCAACCCGTGGAGTTTCGCGAAGAACCGGGCCGCCTCCCGGACCGCGCGCTTGATCACGCCGATGTCGGGCACCTGAGAGCCGACGTGGAAATGCACGAGGCGGAGGGCTTCCGCCATGTCCTGCGATTTTAGGTAGTTGCTGGCCGCGATCAGGTCGGCCGTGGAAAGGCCGAATTTGGCGTTTTCGCCGCCGCTCGTCGCCCATTTGCCGGAGCCGCGGGCCTGCAACCGGACCCGGAAACCCAGGAACGGCAGCACACCCATTTCCCGGGAGACGGCGACGATGTGTTGTACCTCTTCGACTTTCTCAACCACCATGATCACCCGCTTGCCGAGCTTGCGGCCGATGAGCGCCATGCGGATGTAAGTCACGTCTTTATAACCGTTGCAGATGATGAGGCTCTCCGGGTCCTCGTGCGCCGCCAACGCCGCGATGAGTTCGGGCTTGCTACCGGCCTCCAGGCCGAAATGGAACGGCCGACCCGCGTCCATGATTTCCTCGACCACTTCCCGCAGCTGGTTGACCTTGATCGGGAAAACGCCCTTGTACGGGCTGCGGTACCCCGCTTCGGCGATGGCCGCGCCGAACGCCTTGTTCACCGACTCGACCCGGTGGCGCAACAAGTCTTGGAACCGAACGACCAACGGGAAGGTGAGCTTGCGGTTGTGCGCTTCTTTGATCACGTCCATGAGGTCCACCGCCACGTTCTCGTTTTGGGTCGGCATAACCTGCAGGTGGCCTTTGCGGTTGATGGTGAAGTAACCGGTGCCCCAACGATCCACGTTGTAGAGGGCGATGGCCGAAGGGATGTCCCAGCTTTCAGACATGATGCGGGGAACGTATGGGCCACCCCCCCGATTGCAACGGGTCCGGTCCAAAAACCCGGCGGCAGGTGGCCTTTCCGATGCTTTACCACCCGTAAAAGCGCCTCAGGCCGGCGCGCGCACCCTCCGTTCCGTCTCACCCTCCGGCCCGGCGGTCACCGGCCGCCCGGCCGCGGTCGCTACCCTTCCCCCTCTTCCCCTTCGTCGGCCTCGGTGTTTTCCTCTTCCATCTTGCGCAACACCTCGGACATGTCTTCGACTTCGTCCCAGACCTCGCGGCTGACGTAGAGCGGGGCGCTTTGCTGGGTGGCCATGGCGATGCAGTCGCTGGGCCGTGCGTCGATTTCGATGATCTTCTTTTGGTGCAGCTCGTTTTCGGCCCGCAGGATCATGCGGGCAAAGTACGTGCCGCGCTTCAGGTCGTTGATGATCACCCGCTCGACCTGGGCGCCCAACGCGCGCAGCACGTGGGCGAGCAGGTCGTGGGTGAGCGGCCGCTCCTTTTGCGTGCCACGCATGAACATGGTGATCGCCGTACCGACGCTGCCATCCACGTAGATGACAAAAACCTTCTCCGGGTTGCCGAGGAACACCGCGCATCCGCCGCTCGTCGGGATCACCGCCCGCACCTGCACCTCGACGACCGCTTTACTCATGGCGAAAGCCTAGCCCCGGAAAGGAAGTGGCGTCAACGTCACCCGCGCCGAAAAGAGGGGCGCTCCAGGCGGGAACTCCCTGGCGCTTGGGCCGCTGGCTTGGCGTGACGTCGCCGAGCACGGACGGACGCCCGCCGGGAACGGGGAACCGCGAACCGGCCGCTCGCAACCAGGCGCGCGGAGCGCCGTCCCGTCACTTCTCCTCAGCCATCGCCTCGATGAGGCGCTCTTGGATGGCGGCGTAGAAGTTCACCTGGAGCAGCACCAGATCGCGCCGGGAAAATGAGGCAGGCGGTTCGTAGCGGCTCAGTTCCCGGTCGGTGAAGTCGTGCTTGGCGGCGAGCACCAGCCGCGCTTGGTTCAACGCGTTCAGCCAAGATTCTGCGTGGGTCACCGGGATCGATAGGAACGCCACGCCGCCACGTTTGGCTTCCATGCTGGTGAGGTCATTCTCGACCACGCGCCGGGCGGAGAAAAAGACGTGCTCGAGTTCCGGTTTCACCAGCTCCTGCCAATCTTCGGCCAACACTACTTCGGCGTCGCCGGCCGGCTTGGGGAAAAGCCGGGCCAACGCACGGGGGTTGTCCTCGGGCTCCGCGGCGCCGGGGACCTGCTTGAGCAGCTCGCCCTCAACCGGTTCGATCCGGGCAAACTCGATGCGGCCCCCTTTGACCCGCCGGATCGTCATGCCTCCGCTTTCTCCAAGGTGGCCAGCAGGAGGTAGCCGTGGAGCTGCTGCACGTAGAGTTCCGCCTTCTCGCGCGCGCCCGTCCAAAGGATTGAGCGCCCTTGTTGGTGGACCTCGAGCATGTGTCGTTCCGCCCGGGCACGCGAGTAGCCAAACACTTTTTGGAAAACGAGGGTGACGTAGCTCATGAGGTTGACGGGATCGTTGTGGACCACCACCTGCCACGGCACATCAAGCCCGAGCTTGACGTCGGGTTGGGACAACGTCTCAGCCATGGGTGGACGCCCCTTTCCCGAACGTTCCGGGCGCGCTCGCCCAAGTGGTGCTGACCACCCGGGCCGCCGAGCCGACCAAATGCTCCGCCGCAGCCGCCGAACACCCGCCGGCAAAAAGTTCTTGGAGGGCGTAGGCCAAAGCGGCGGACCGCAACGGCACGGCAAACCCGACGGCGCGCACGGCGAAGAGCGACGCAAAATGCCCGGGCGCGCGCCCCGCCTGCACCTCCGCTTGGTACCGGAGCTGGACCCGGTCGCCGCGCGGTGGGCTGTGGAACAGCAGGCGACGTCCCGCGGCGCGGCTGGTGGCGCGCCGCGCCGCGGCCAATTGGCCGTCGAGACGTTGACACGCTTGGCAGATCTCGCGCAAGCCGTTGACCTGCGCCTCGCGGGCCACCTGAAAGAGGTGCGGCAACAAGGCCGGGCGAAACACGTCATCCAGCCAAGCCTGCCACGAGAGCGCCACGTCGGGTCCGGCCTGCCACGTCACCGGACCGAAGCCGTCCGCGTCCGGGTTGCAGCGGTACACCACCTCGATCAACTCACGCATGTGCCCGGTTCCACGCCACCCTTGAACTTACCACACCCTGGCCGACTCCCGCCCCCAAAATCCCGCCGGCCACGCGAGGAGCCCCCACGCGGCAGCACCTCTCAGGCGCCCACAAACCAGAAGATCTCTCCGTCCGTGGGCTGCACCCCAGACGCCGGGTAACGCCCGTCGCCGCGGAGCACGCCTTCCATGATGGCGTCTTTCTTGCGGTCGTTGACGAAGAAAGCGACTTTGCGGGCCGCGTTCAGCAGGGGGTACGTCGCCGTGAGCCGGTGCGTGTTGAATTTGGGGACGAAGTTGCTGACGATGTCCCGGCGCGTCTCAGCCAGTGCGGCCGTCTCCGGAAACAGGGACGCGGTGTGCCCGTCGTCGCCCAAGCCGAGCAGGATGAGGTCGTGCACGTAGCGTTCCTCGCCAAACCGGGTTGCCAGGGTACGGATGGCTTTCTCGTAATCGAGCGCGGCCTCCTCCGGCGGCGCCTCGCCGCGCATCCGCAAGACTTCGCCCGGCGTCGTCACCAGCAAGAACGACTCAGACGCCATTCGGTAGTTGCTCTGCGGATCGTCCGGCGGCACGCACCGTTCGTCACCAAACGTCAGGATCCACTTGGACCAATCGCAATCGAGTAAGGACAAGGCGGCGTAGACGGCCCGCGGCGTGTTTCCGCCGCTCAAGGCCAATCGGAAATGCCCGTAGTCGTCGACGGCTTCCCGGGCACACTGGGCGATGAACCGGGCCGCGTCGTCCGCGAAAGCGGGGGTGCGGATGATTTCGGGTTTCATAGAAGAGCCACTGGAACAAGGAAATCGAGGGTGGCAAGCCCGAGTTTTCCGTCTGGGAAGGCAAGGCGGGCCAGCGTCGCTTTTTTCAACCGTAACCGGACCTGCGGAGCGCCGAGCAGGTCGGTGGCCCAGTGGCTCAGGTCCGGTTCGTGACCGACCACCAGCAACGCGTCGTCCGCCCAGCGCTCCTCCAGCAGCGCGCGGCCACGCGTGGCCGTCATGCCAGGCTCGAGCGCCGCAAGGAGTTCGCTGCGCACGCCCAACGCATCGCCGACCAGTTCGGCCGTGCGCCGGGCGCGCGCCAACGGGGAAGAGACGATCGGACCACCGGGAAGGCTGCGCAGCCGGCACCAGCGGCCGACCTTCCTGGCCTGAGACTCCCCGCGGGCCGTGAGGAGTCGCGCGCGGTCGTCACCGTCGCCCTCCTCGGCTTCGGCATGACGCAAAAGGTAGAGCTTGCGCATGATGGCGGGTCTTTCGCCAGATCAACGCGCACCCGCCGCCTGCCGTTCAGGCAACTCGACCGTGGTGAGCGGCCCGAAGGCACGCAGAAACCCAATCTCGATGGCGAGCGCTTCCTGCACGTTGCGGGCGAGGTGATCGCCCACCCTCTCCAGGGCCCGCATTCGGCGGAGCAATTCCGCGGGCGGAAACCGCCGGGCGATGGCGCAGGTCGCTTCCGCATATTGCGGCAAAGAACCCGGCGAGTCGGTGAAGGCACAGCGGAGCGCGTCGCCAAACAGTTCGACCATTCGAAACAGCAAGGCCGCCCGGCCTTTCGCGTAACGGCTCTCCGTCAGGGTATTGAGCCGGGCTTCCTCGCTCTCCAGCCATCGGCCGTCGGTGGTTTTCGCGTACGTCTCCTGCTCCCCTTTCAATTCCTTTTCGTGCTCCTCTTCGACGCGCTCGCGCAACTGCGCGAGTTTTTCCTGGAAACGTCGCGCGAGGGAGAGGCTCATCGCCACCGAAGGCTCTTCGCGCGCCAGACGCCGCGCCACCTCGTCGATGAGCGCCGCCGTTCCCGCCTCCAACACCGGCGCCTCCAGCCGGCGCAACGGGACGTGCACGCAACGTGACCGCACCGTGTCGAGCAGGGCGTCCGGCAGGGCGGTCGAGAGGATCAAAACGGAGTTGGCGGGCGGCTCTTCCAACGTTTTCAGGAAGGCGTTGGCCGCTTGCGGCATCAGGCGGTCCGCATCGCTGATCACGCCAAATTTCCAGGGCGCGTGCGCCGCCCGCATCCGCAGGGCGGACTCCAGTTCGCGCACCTGTTCCACCAGGATCCGCCGTGATTTCGACTCCGGTTCGATGCCGTGGAAGTCCGGGTGTTGGCGCGAGAACGGTTCGCCGTTGGCCACCGCGAAGAACTCGGCGATCAGGCGACGTTTGCCGCTGCCCTCTTCTCCGGAGAAAAGCAGCGAGTGCGGCACCCGCCGGTGGCGGTGCGCGTTGCGCAGGTACTCAAGTGCCTCGTTGACGGAGAAAGCCATCGGTCACCTCCCAAATCTCGTTTTCCAACACTTCGGGTCCTTTGCGGCCGTCGAGCACCCGGACGCGCTCGGGGGCGCGGCTTGCCAAAGCAAGGTACCCGGCCCGCACCCGCTCATAAAAGGCCTCTGGCAACGCTTCCATACGGTCCGTCACCCCAGCCGGTCGCACGCGGCGGAGCAGGCGCGCCCGGGCCGTCGCCAAGTCTAGGTCCAGCAGAAAGGTCAGGTCGGGCGTCAGCCCGCCCGTGGCAAACTCGTTCAGCGCGGCGATGAACGCCGGGTCTAGCCCCCGCCCGCAACCTTGGTAGACGGCTGTCGAATCGGTGAAGCGGTCGGACAAGACCGCCGCCCCCCGATCCAGCGCGGGGC
>CAXUNV010000162.1:0-9386 GCA_964252355.1 uncultured Chthoniobacterales bacterium
GGGCTATGCCCCCGAGTACGTCGAGGGCATGTGGCGCATGCTGCAGCAGGACGAACCCGACGATTACGTTTTGGCCACCAACGAGACCCACACCGTGCGCGAGTTCGTGGAGAAGGCGTTTGGCCACGTCGACCTCGATTGGCAGGACCACGTCCGGTTCGACAAACGTTACGAGCGCCCCGCGGAGGTTGACTTGCTCATCGGCGATCCGGCCCGGGCCAAGCGCAAGCTCGACTGGGAACCGATGGTGCGGTTTGACGAATTGGTGCGCATCATGGTCGACGCTGACGCGGCCAAGGTGGCCGGCAAAGGCGAGACCCGGGAAGAATTCCGGGCGCGCGAACCGCGGACGCTCGGCGCGTAATTGCCAGGATTGCGCAAGATCGCCGTGATTGCGCAGGATTGAAGAGGTCTTCCGGCGGGGCACCAGCCAGCGTAGGGCCGCTCCTGCCAAAAGATTGGTAGGGTAAGGCGAGTCATGCTTTACCCGCCGCCGGCCGGGACCATTCTGGGCGGCTCCGCCGGGCACCCAGGGGAGCGCGGGCGTCCCGCCCGTCCCGAGTCTGCAACGCAGGATCGCCCCTCCCCTCTTCCCTTCGTTTCCTTGGTTACCTTCTGTTCCAAACCAAGAAACAGGCGACAAGCGACACCCGACGGGCTTTATACCCTTTACCCACCCATGTGCGGCATCGCAGGCTTCGTCGGCAACGGTTCACTCAGGGTTCTCCAAGGGATGACGCGGGCGCTGGCCCACCGTGGTCCGGACGACGAGAACTACCGGCAAGATCCGCCCGTTCACCTCGGGTTCCGGCGCTTGTCGGTCATCGACCTAGCCGGCGGGCGCCAGCCCATGACGACTCCGGACGGTCGGCACGCCATCGTCTTCAACGGCGAAATCTACAACCACGCTGAACTCCGGCGGGAACTGGAAGGGTTGGGACGCAACTTTTCCAGCGACCATTCCGATACCGAAACGCTGCTGCAGGGTTTTCTCGCCTGGGGCCCGGCGGTGCTCGAGCGGGTATAGGGGAGTTTTGCGTTGTGGTTGTATGACGGCTTGCAAAAGGGCCTGTTTGGCGCGCGCGACCGGTTTGGCAAGAAGCCGTTTTACTACTGGCATAGCGGCTCCCAGTTCGTCTTCGCCTCCGAATTGTCGGCCGTGGCCAAGCACCCCGACGTGCCCAAGGCATTGTCTCAGTTGGGCCTGCGGAAATACTTTGCCTATGGTTACATCCCGGCACCGCACACGGTCTTGCGCGCGGTGCAGAAACTGCCGGCCGGTCACTTCTTTGAGCTTGAGACGGCGTCGGGCCACCTTTCGATCCGGCCGTACTGGCATTACTTACCGGAACCGGGGCCGGCGGACCCGGACGCCGCAGCTGAGGCGCTCGATGCCGCCCTCGGGCGCGCCGTGGCGCGCCGGCTCGTCGCCGACGTGCCTTTGGGCGTCTTCCTTAGCGGCGGCATCGACTCGTCTGCCGTGGCAACCCACGCCGTCTCGGCGCTGCCGTCCTTGCAGACGTTCACGGTTGGGTTCACCGAACCAAGTTTCGACGAAAGCCGCTGGGCCACCCGCATGGCCGAACTCCTGAGAACGGAACATTTTACCGAAACGTGTTCTTTGGAAGAGTCTCGCTCCTTCCTGCCGGAGATCGTCGATCGTTTGGACGAGCCGATGGGCGATGCCTCCCTCCTGCCCACGTACCTGCTCTGTCGGTTCGCCCGGCGGCGGGTGACGGTCTGCTTGGCCGGGGACGGCGGTGACGAACTTTTCTGCGGTTACGATCCGTTCCAGGCATTACACCGGGCCCAGTGGTACTCCCGGCTGGTGCCGCGTCCCTTGCACCTCGGGATCGCCCTGCTCGCCGCCCGGCTCCCGGTAAGTCACCGCAACCTCTCTCTCGACTTCAAAGTCAAGCGGACCTTGCGCGGCCTGTCGTTCCCCAACCGATTCTGGCTCCCGGTCTGGATGGGACCGCTGGCTCCCGGAGAACTTCAATCCCTCTTCCACGAAAGGATCGAGCCGGAAGAACTCTACGCCGAAGCCATCGCCGCCTGGGACGGTTGCCGTCACCTGGATCTGGTCACGCGCACCCAACAATTCTTCATCCAGTTATACCTGAAGGATTGCATTCTGACCAAGGTCGACCGCGCGAGCATGATGAACAGCTTGGAGGTGCGCTGCCCGTTCCTCGACCCGGAAGTGGTCGACCTCGCGCGCCGGTTGCCCGCCGACCTCAAGTTTCGCCAGGGCACCACCAAATGGATCCTGAAACGGGCGCTCGCCCGGCGGTTGCCTGCCGAGATCATCAACCGCAAGAAGAAGGGGTTCGGCGTCCCGGTCGGCAAATGGTTTCTCGACGGGTCTTTGCTGCGGGTGGGTGCCGGACGCCGCACGCAGGCGCGATACCGTCCCCGCTACTACGAAAGCCGCTTACGCGAACACCAGGCGCGTCGGGCCGATCACCGGCTCTACCTTTGGAACGCTTGGCTGCTGAATGAATGGCTGGCGCGCTAAAGCGCGGGGTAGGAGTTCCGCGTTCCGGGTTTCGAGCGGGAGTTTCCCGTCGATGCAGCTTTGCGCTCGACGTCACATATAAACTACATGCATCATATAGGTTATGATTAAGGATTTCGTTGATTTCGAAGCGTTCAAGAAAAGCCGAATTTTGGTGAAGGAGCTCGCACGCTACGTGATCTTGCCGAAGTTTCGGAGGGACCCGGTGTTGGTTACGCAGATGCGCAAATCGATGCTGTCCGTCTACGCGAATTTCGGCGAGGGTTTTGAGCGGAACGGTAATCGCGAGTTCATCCAGTTCCTGTCGGTCAGCAAAGGGTCGGTCGGCGAGCTCCGCGGTCACTTGCTTTACGCAGAAGACGTCGGATTGCTCGAGCCTGGACAAAGGATGAACTTGGATCCGCTCGCAACGGAGGCCGCACGGTGCCTTGGGGGTTTGATGCGTTACCTGCAGACGAGTGAGATGCGTGGCGTCAAGTTTTCACGGCATGATTAGCCTAAGCCCACCCGTCCGACATTGCGACGCGTGGTGCGTGGCGAGGCATCACTGACGGATGGGTTTGAAGGTTGTGAGTGTGCCCCCTCTGCCTCGGAACCCGGAACGCCGAACCCGGAACCCGGACCACCCGCTGCGCGTGCTTGTGTTATGCTACGAATGGCCGCCCGTAGGCGGGGGTGGCGGACGGGCCGCCCGGGACGTCGCCGAGACTCTCGCACGGCGCGGTCACGCCGTCAGGGTACAGACGGTGCGCCTCGCCGGGATGCCGCGACGTGAGTTTTCCAGCCCAAACCTCGACGTGCGGCGGACCTGGGGATTTCGACGGCGTCCCGACCGGTGTTCGCCCGCGGAGATGGCCGGTTACCTGCTCACCAGTTTTGGACCGACCCTGCGCCACTTGCGCGAGTTCCGGCCCGACGTGATCCACGCCCACTTCGCCGTCCCGACCGGCCCGTTGGCCCTGGCCGGCTCACTTTTGGGCGGTGTCCCGTACGTGATCACGACCCAGCTTGGCGACGTGCCCGGGGCCATCCCGGAGCAGACCGACCACATATTTCGCGCGCTGGATTTCGCCATTCGCCCGGTCTGGCGCAAAGCGGCCGCGGTCACCACCGTCAGCCGTTTCGTCGCCGACCTCGCTTGGCGAGCTTACGGTCGGCGCCCGGAGTTAATCCCCAACGGCGTGACGCTCGAGGGCCGGCCCGGGCTGCCGGAACGCCCGTCAAAGACGGTCCGGCTCTTGTTCGTGGGCAGGTTCAACCGCCAAAAGAATCTACCGTTCCTTTTCCAGGCGTTGGCCGGGCTGAGCCACGCGCCCTGGACTCTGGACGTGGTGGGCGAAGGTGACGATGGCCCGGCCTTGCGTAGGTTTGCCGCCGCCCAACGTTGGGATGAAAAGGTTCGCTTCCACGGGTGGCGCGAGCGCGGCGAAGTCGACGCGTTGCTTGCAGGGAGCGACCTGTTGGTCTTCCCGTCGACGGTCGAGGGTTTACCGTTGGCCGTGCTCGAAGCCTTGAAGTTCGGGTTGGGCGTGCTTGCCTCAGACCTGCCGCCGCTGCGGGACTTGATCAAGGCCGGGGCGAATGGCCGCCTCCTCCCTGCGAGCGACGAAGCGGCGTGGACCACCGCTCTGCGCGACACCCTGGCCGACCCGGCCCGGGTGCTCGGTTGGCGACAGGCAAGTTGGCGGTTGGCGGAACGTTTTGACTTGGAAAAGGTCACCGACGCCTACGAAGGGGTGTTCCGCAGGGTAAGGGGCTAAAGCGTTCCTGGTCCCTCGTCTCTCGTTTCTGGTCTCTTGTTCTCCGGAAAAGAGCCGGAGGCTTAAGACTCGCCATCTCCCGTTTCAACCCTTTTTTTGGCTTCGCGTGTCCCGGCCCCTCTTCCTTTGCCTCCTTCGTGACCTTCTGTTCGCCTAATTTCCCTTGGATTTTTTCCCCAATCCAAAATTCCAACTTCTACATTCCCGATTTGCGCGGATCTTAAGCATGCGCATTTCCCGTAAAGCAGAATACGCCTTGCGCGCGCTGCTGTTGCTCGCCAACGATCCCCCCGAAAAAGTTCACCAGATCCAAGACCTCTCCGAGCGGGGCAACATCCCCGTCAAATTCCTTGAGCAAATCCTCTTGACCCTCCGCAACGAAGGCTTGCTCAGCAGCAAGCGCGGCGTGGGTGGCGGTTACAGCCTGCGCAAGCGGCCTTCGGAGATGGTCGTGCTCGACATCATCGAAACCTTGGACGGCCCGATCGCGCCGTTGCCGTGCGCCCTGGAACGCTCGGTGGAAGCGTGCGGTTGCCCGGACCTGATCCACTGTTCCTTGCGGCCGCTCATGCGCCAAGCGCGCACCTTGTTGCGCGACCTGTTCGGCAGCAAGACCATCCAGGATCTGCTGGACGAAGCCCGCGGCGAGCACGTGCTGGCGTTCGACATCTGACCGGCCGGAACGCGCCCCTTCCCCGAGCGTCTGAGCCGGCAAGTGGCAGCGCTGACGACGCACGTTCAGCTTCGGCGTTTTTCGCCCTGCCCACTTGTCGCTTTCGCCCGTTTGTGGCATGTTGGCGCTCTCCAAAAACGGGGGCGTACTGGCTTCGACTCTAGGTCTGAGGGCCAGGCGGCATGCCGAGGACGATCCGTTGGCCTCGTTAAAAACCGGGTCGAAAAAATAACAGCCAACCAAGAACTGGCTCTCGCGGCTTAATTGACCGTGACGTTCCCAGCCGGACGCCTGCTAAGGCTGGGAGCGACGACAGCAGGCTGGCTTGAAGGCGGGGCGACCGCGCCGGACGGCGAGACTTATTTCGTGGACGCAAGGGCAGGTGTGGCTCGCTGACCGGCAGCACCGCCCTAATCGGGTCAGCTAAGCATGTAGAGGCCTGGTGCAATGGCCTTGAGGACAGGGGTTCGACTCCCCTCGCCTCCAGTTCCTTCTGCGCGAAGCGCCTCGGTTTTCGCAAGGCGCTTGTCCACAGAGGCGCGGGTGACGGTCGGCTCGTCGCTGTACGCTTTCACCATGCTCCGCGCAACTGCGTCCACGCGGGACGCCTAGCCCGCACGCTCGCCGAAAACCGCACTTTCCAACGCCTTGAAGCTCGGAACCACGAGGTCGGCGCCGGCCTCGCGGAGCGTCTTTTCCGGGAACGAAGTGGTCAGCCCCGCGACGAAACAGCCGGCCGCTTTGCCCGACAACACCCCGCTGACGGCGTCCTCGACCACCAGGCAAGCCGCCGCGGTCAACCCGAGTTTGGCGGCCGTCAACAGGTACGGTTCCGGGTCGGGCTTGCCGCGATGGATGTCGTCACCGGTGATCACGGCATCAAAAAACGGAGAGAATCCGAACATCTCGCAGGCGCGCACCTGCATGGGACGGGCGGTAGAGGTGGTGAGCGCCAAGCGCAGCCCGGCGTCTCGGGCGCGCTCGAGGAACTCGCGTGCGCCCGGGGTGGCCCGCACCCGGTGGAAGTTGGCCTTTAATAAGTCGAGCCGTTTGGCGATGATCTCGTCTTCGCTCAAGGTCAGGTCCGGGAACAGCTGCTTGAACGTCTGCGCGATGGGCCGTTCGGGACGTCCCTTGAATTGGCCCAACTCTTCCGGCCGGAAGCGCCGGCCGAAATCCTCGCTCAACTGCTGCAAGGTCAATTCATGCACCGGCTCGGAGTCGATCAAGACCCCGTCCAAATCGAAAAGGACGCCCTTGAACGTCGGGAGCGGCGGCGCGGCTGGTCCTGGGACCGTGCTTGGCGATGGGTTCACAAGGCTAGCGATGCTGAGTGCTTCTCGGGATTGGTAGACGGCTTCTGGTTGGCGTCGTGCATGGTGGGCGTTTGGTCGGGCGCCTCCAAAAGGTGAGTTTTCGGATCGGCTAAGGGTGCCGGGGTCGTCCGCGGCATACCTTGCCCGAGGACCGCCCTCCTGCCAGGGATTTTTGGTACGGCCAGATCCGCCGTTTGGGAGACGGCGCCTTGGCCGCGACGGCGGGGCCGGCCGCGAACGACATTGCCCCAAGGCGTGCTCGCTGGCAGTAATCAGGTTAAGACACCCTCGTTCCCCCCTTGCCATGGCACCTGAGCCCCTCGTCATCGGCCTCGATTCGTCAACGCAAAGCACCAAAGCGGTCGCCTGGAACCCGCAGGGACGCGCCGTGGCCATGGGGAGCGCACCGATTCCCCTGCACAATCCTTGCCGCGACCATTTTGTGCAGGATCCGGCCGACTGGTGGTCCTCGTGTTGCTTGGCCCTGCGCGCGTGCCTCAAGGGCGTAGACGTCGCCCGGTTGGAAGGTTTGGCCATCGCCCACCAACGCGAGACGGTGGCTTTCCTCGACGCGCACGGCGAGTCGGTCCACCCGGCGATCGTCTGGTTGGACGAACGCGCGCGCGCCAACGTACAATCGTTGCCCGAGAAACTCGGGACAGAAACCATCCACCGGATCACCGGACGTCATCCCGACCTGACACCGACCGTTTACCGGCTCGACTGGATGCACCAGCACGAACCGGAGATCTGCCGGCGCACCGCCTGTTTCGCCGACGTGCAATGCTTCTTGATAAAACGGCTCACCGGGCAAGGCCCGTTCCGCACCGGGGCGCTGAGTGCGGATGCCGTGGGGATTTTTGACATGGTGGCACGGCGGTGGTCCTCACCGCTGCTCGACGCCATCGGTTTGTCTGAAGAAAAACTGCCGCTGACGGTGCCGCCCGGCAAAACCCTCGGCACCGTCTCTGCGCGGGCCGCCGCGGAGACCGGTTTGCGCGAAGGCTTGCCGATCTTTGCGGCGGGCGGCGACGGGCACTACGCCGGGCTCGGCACCAATTGCACCGTCCCGGACCGCGCCTACGTGAACCTGGGCACGGCTGTGGTCTGCGGCGTCTGGTCACCCACCTACCGCTACGACCGGAGTTGGCGCACGCTGCTGGCCGCGCAAGGGGAAGGTTACATCTTGGAAAGCGTGCTGCGCACGGGCGCGTTTTTGGTGAACTGGTTCGTCGACCAGTTTGTGCCGGAAGGGCGCAAAGATCGCGGGGTGTTCGAACGCCTGGAGAAGGCCGCCATGGACGTGCCGATCGGGAGTGACGGCCTCATGGTCCAGCCTTACTGGTCCGGCGTCATGGATCCTTATTGGGACGTCAGCGCGCGGGGCGTGACGTACGGCCAGAGTGGCAGCCACAAACCGGTCCACTTCTACCGCGCCATCTTGGAAGGCATCACGCTGGACCAAGTCATGTGCAACCGGGCTTTGGAAGCAGCCAGCGGCCAGCCAATCCGTTCCTACATCGCGATCGGGGGTGGCGCCGCAAGCCCGCTCTGGCGACAAATGTTCGCGGACTGCTCCGGTAAGCCGATCGCGGTGAGCGGCACGGTGGAGGCGTCGGCCTTGGGCGCGGGCATGACGGCGGCCTACGGGGCGGGCTGGTACCCCACGATCGCCGCTGCGGCCGCCGGCATGGCCAGCGGCACGGAGACGATCCTGCCCAACCCCGACGCCACGGAACGCTACGCCCGGTTGCTGGAGATTTACCAAGACCTGTATGCGGCCAACGCCGACATCAACCGGCGCTTGGTGGCGTTTGCTCAGGGGCAGGTGCTGCCAGGGAAGGCACCATGAAGGGATCCCGGGACCACTCCGGCGTGATCCAAAAACTTGTCGCGGGCACCTGGCGCGACCCGCAGACCAACCGGGTGCGCACCATCCCGGTCAAGAGCATCGTGATCGCCGATGACCTCACCGGAGAGGACGCCGGTTTGGTCCAGGGGCAGCATGGCGGCAAACGGGTCGTCGTGGTGAGCGACGAGCGGACGCGCGAAGCCTTGGGTCGACGGGTCGTCGAGGCGTTGCTCCCGCGGGGAAACGTGCAGGAATTCGTCTGGGCAAAGCCGCGGGTCACGCCCGCTGGCTTGGAAGAGTTGGCGACCGGCACGCGGGACGCCCAAGCGCTGGTGGCCGTAGGCTCGGGCACCATCAGCGACAGCGTCAAGTACCTCACCTTTTCGACAAAACGCGAGTACTCCGTGTTTCCCACTTCGCCCATGAACGCCTACACCACGCCGACGGCGTCGGTGCTGGTCGGCGGGTTTAAACAATCCGTCACTTGCCACGCGGCGAAGGGAGTCTTTTTCGACCTTGGCGTCATTTCCAAATGCCCGAAGCGATTGGTCTCCGCCGCCTTCGCCGACGTGGTCTGCCGGACGACCTCCCAGGTGGACTGGTTGCTGTCGCACCTTTTCCTCGATACGCCCTACGAGGAGACCGCCTACACGCTTTTGGCTTACGACGAGGGAGCGATGCTGGCCAACGCCGGGGCGATTGTTTCAGGCGATCCCGCGGCTTTGGCCATGCTGACGCGCCTCTGCGCGTTGATGGGCCTAGCCACCACGTTCACCGGCACCACCCACGTGGGGTCAATGGCCGAACACATGATCTCGCATTACCTCGACATGTTTGCCGGCACGGCGCACCCGGGCACTTCGCACGGCGAACAGGTCGGGGTGGCGACCCTGGCCATGTCGCGGCTGCAGAACCTCATCCTCAACTCGGACGAACCGCCGCGCCTGCAACCGACGCAGGTCCCGGAACGGCTCTTGCGGGAGAAGTTCGGAGAGATCGTCGCCGACGAGATGATCGCCCAGACACGGCGCAAGGCGCTCGACGCGGCAGGGACCGCTCAGCTGAACGCACGCCTGAAACGCGAGTGGCCGGCCATCACCCGGCGTCTGCGGGCAGTCATGCTGCCGCACGCCCGCCTGCAAGACGCCATGAAGGCCGCCGGTTGCCAACTCACCGCGGCCGACCTCGGCTTTGACGAAGGGTCTTTCCAAGACGCCGTCCGGTACGCGCGCTTCATCCGGGACCGCTACTCCATCCTGGATGTGGC
>CAXUNV010000163.1:0-2674 GCA_964252355.1 uncultured Chthoniobacterales bacterium
GGGCCCGATCGATTCCCGGACAGAGGCTGGCCGTGACGCCTTATTTGCCGCGCGGTGCCGTCCGGATTGGCACCATCCTCTGTGAGAAAGTCCAGGTATAGAGAACGCCCCCGCACCTGTTTCACCAGCCTTTCGCCTTGCGGCCGGAACCCAAGGCCGCTCAGGTCGTACCCGATCGTTCCGTACATCCCGGCTGAGGCCCCCAAGTGAAACGCCGAAATCCGCATCAAGGGTCACTGCCCCGGGGAGATTGGCCGCGCGGAGCTCGCTTGGCGCCGCTTCGACGAGGGCGGTCTAGTCGACGCCGTCGGGTTGATGCGCTTCATCCTGACCAGGATCGACGTGCCGAACGAGCGCTGCCACACCGAACCACGGCAGCGTCGACCGCTGGTGCCCTTACCGAATTAGGTGGCCGCGGCGCAGGCCAAAGCGGGCGAACACCCGGGATCGGCGGCGGGCCGTGCGAAAAGCATCATCGACGTGCAACATTGGTTAGGTACGTCTTCAAACCGAATTTGCTTCATCTGAACTTTTAAGCAGCAAGGACCGCGCGCAAGAAATGCACGTGTTCTTTCCGTAAGTTAGTTAACCGTCCGGCGCATGAGCCTTGTACATTCGACCTCGGTAAGAAGAGGAAGACTCGCGCCCGGAACCCTGATCTCCACCGCCTCGCCTGACTCTGCGGATTCGATGATCCCGAGCATTACCGCAAGGGTTTGCAGCCCGAAGCGGCCTGAACACCGGTGAGGGCGATTCTCGAGAATAGCATTCGCCATTTCCGCCAGACCAAGGCAACGGTAGTTCGCAACGGTCGGTCTCCCAAGTGGATAATTCACCCGTCCGAACGTCTTTTCGTCGGTCTTATAAACGAGCCAGTCGTCCTGTGCGCCTTCCAGGGCTACACTCCTAGGGTCATGTATGTTCGGTAGCTTATGCGTGCTCGAAACCTCGACATCTCCGCCAAAGGTGTCTGGATCAGGAACACGTATCGAGGCTTCGGTTCCATGCAGCTCGATGGGCCTCACGCCGTGTCTCCAAACGTCCCAGCTTGCCAAAAAGCTGACATTCGCCCCGCTTAAGAACGTCAAAATGGCATTCACGGTCGTAAAAGTAGCTACGGGAAACGTTTCACCTTCGCTTGGGCCAACGCCGTATCGGCGTTCGGACGGGCTGATCTGACCGGTAGCTCGGACTCGGGTGACCGGGCCAAGAAGGGCTGTAAGGCTGGATACGTAATACGGTCCCAAGTCCAGCACGGGACCAGCGCCCTTTTGATAAAACACGGCAGGATTCGGATGCCAGTGCTCCATTCCTTTCGTCATCACAGCTGCCAAACCCGTAATGATCGTTCCGACGTGTCCCTGGTCAACCAGGGCCTTGGCAGTCTGCAGGCCGGCTCCGAGGATCGTGTCGGGTGCGCAGCCAACGCGCAAGTCTTTAGCCTCGGCCTCCTCGATCAGCGCACGGGCGTCATCCAGAGAGGTCGCTAGAGGCTTTTCGCTATACACGTGTTTTCCGGAAGCGATTGCCGCCCGCGAAACCTCCGCATGGCCCGCCGGAAGCGTCAGGTTTAAAATGATCTCCACATCAGCGGCGGCCAGCATCGCCCCGACGTCCATGCCACGCAAACCGTACCTGCCAGCAAGACGATCGACGGCAGCTGGAAGAATGTCTGAACAGGCAACGATTTCGACATCCTTAAAGAGTTTAGAGTTCCTGACATAGACGTCGGAGATATTTCCACAGCCGATGATACCGACACGCATCACGCCAAGCTCGCCTTTGGTACGGCTCTGCTTACAACAACAAAGATGACTGAAGTGAGCCCGCTCGCATCTTCGGGACGGTGCTTGCGCACCCGCTCGAGGGCAGAAGCCCTACTCACGTGTTTCACACATACCCTTCCGGGGCAGCCCCTCGAACGAAGGCCAGCCTGTCCTTGGCTTCGGCCGGCTTCAGCGCATGGAGAATGATCGCCCCGTCGAAGCCGGATTTCATCAGAAGCTCCATGTAGTACGGGTAGTCAAGTCGACCCCGTCCGGCGGCCAGATGCCCGGCTTCGCCATCCCGATCAAGATCTTTCGCGTGGGCCAGAACGAGGTCAGAACCCAGAAGCTCGAAGGCCTCTTCGAGTACTTTCCGCATTCCTGCCAGTTGCCCACTTTGAAAGATGTTAGCTCCATCCATGACAATTTCTAAACGCGCCGATCTGACCTCATCGAGGAGCTTCCGTGCTTTGTGCACGGAGTTGATGGTGTTGCCGATCTCCGGTTCGACTCCTAACGTCACGCCGCTTTCTTCAGCAACTCGCAATGCATCCTCCATCTGGAGGAGCAGGTCAGCCCAGGCCTCCGGCGTATCATTACCCGGATGTTTTTTCCACATGTCGTCGGGATGACGCGAACCGGTGCACAACGTGACCACGGTTGTGCCGAGTATTGGAGCCCAGGCGATCACGCGTTTTAGCCCCTCAGCACCTACCTTACGCGCCTGTAGATCAGGACTGATCATGTTGTAGGTGCCGGAAAGAGCGGCCATCTTGAGCCCTCGCTTGAGAAAACCTTCTCGAACCGCGTCAACAATTCCTTCAGAAAGCTCGGCCGGGAAAGTGTCGCCACCGACAGAAGCCAAATCGAATTGGACGCTGGCGTCGCCCGTGGCCGCCAGCGCGTCA
>CAXUNV010000163.1:2684-9382 GCA_964252355.1 uncultured Chthoniobacterales bacterium
CGGCCGGGGTGCCTTGTACTCGGCGACGATGACGACGGTGGCGGGGCCGGGGGCCGCCAGCGCGTCAAGGGTCCCATCGAGCGATGGGGACGGGAATTCAGAAGAAAGCAACCCTAAGACGGCCATAGCATGCAAACAATTCCATTTGTTGGCAAAGAACCATCTGGGGTCAGTCTTTACCGTGCATGAACGTGCTTGGCTGCAATCACACCAGTTTACTCCCGAGCTTCTTTCTTCTAAAGATGACCACGCTTACTTGGTCGCGCCCGCCTGCATGATCTTGAGGTAAACGGGAGCCTTATCCTTCTCGTAAAGAGTCCCTACCGTGATGTCGAATCCGGGCGGAATTCCAGCTGCCGTCATCGAAGCCATGGATAGAGCCATATAGCTCGAAGCCTGTGGATCCTGCCACATGGCCGCATTGAGATATCCGTCGACGACTTCCTGAGCAGAGTCGATCGAGTTCCCCCAGCCGACGACCGGAATCTCACCCGGCTTGATCCCAACTTGGTCAAAGACCCGCTTGATGCTTCCGCTGACCAAATCACCTATCCCGTAGATCGCCTTGATCTTGCTGCGGTTAGCCGTCAGGTAATCGACCATCCTGTTGATAACCTCCGCCTGATCCAACTTGGTCTCCGTAATCTCGGTGGTAATCCCAAGCGGCTTGAACACCGAGTCATAACCTTGAGTTTGCAGCGTCTGGTAGGTTGCTCCAGGAACCTCGACAGGCGTCCACACAAATAATAGGTGGACTTGGCATTTTGGGCTGTACTGATGAACGGCAATGAAAACGCCAACACCGCTGTGGCGCCGATGAGTGTGGCAAGAGGGGATCGCTTATTCATGGGGGGATATCGGTTTTGATGTTGCCGGTAAAACCTGATCTAGCAGGTATCGTTTTATGACTTTTTGCAGCTTGAAAGCAAGCTGCACTGAGCCAAAAATGACCCTCTGATGCAGAAGATCCTGTCCCGCCCGGAGCTTGGCCCGCTCGTCCTGCTTCTGCTGGAAATCTTCGTTTTTTCGCTTAAATCGTCGGCTTTCTTATCGCCTAATAACATCAGCAACCTGCTGGCGTTCACCCCGGAACTGGGCATGATCAGTCTGGGCATGACCCTGCTGATGATCTCCGGTGAGTTCGACCTGTCGGTGGGTTCTGTGTTCGGCTTTGCGCCCACCGTCATGTGGACCCTGTACAATACGGGTGCGACCTCCCTTGAGGTGGGCTTCGTGCTGGCTCTGCTTCTTGCCGGCTTGATCGGACTTGCGAACGGATTGCTTGTGACGCTCCTAAGGATCCCTTCTTTCCTTGTCACCCTCGGGATGCTGCTAATCGTCCGTGGCACCGCGCTCTACATCACGGATGGCTTTCCGCAACATACTTGGACGGGCAAGTCACCGTTGACGGGCGTCGTGGTTGGTGCGCTTTCTGTCGGTCCCTTGCACATCTATACGTCCGCGCTCTGGTTTATCCTGCTAGCCATCGTTCTCGGTTATGTCTTGTCCTCATCCAAAGCTGGCAACTGGATCCAAGCGGCGGGCGGCAATCCCGACGCCGCCCGCGCCCGAGGTGTTCGCGTGGCTAGAACAAAAACCGTCCTTTTTGTTGTTTGTGCCCTGGTTTCTGCCTATGCCGGCGTCACCAGTTCGATTCGGGTTTCCTCAGCCAACCCGAATTCTGGAACGGGATACGAGCTGGAAGTGATCGCCATGGTTGTGATCGGCGGCACCGCCTTGAGCGGCGGGCGCGGCACCGTCCTCGGCACCGTCCTTGGCGTTCTCATCCTGCGTCTGATGCGAAACGGTATTATCCTGGCTGGGGTGCCTGGTCTGGCTTACAACATTTTCATTGGGGCCATCATCCTAGTGATGATGGCCTTGCACTCTGGGCTTGAACGGCGGCACGGCGCGAGCACGTGATATGGGGGACGTGAGAGAAGAGCTCATTCGAATGCAGCGCATCAGCAAGTCCTTTGGACGCGTGCAGGCGCTGAACGACGTAACCATTTCTGTTTACCCAAACGAAATCCTGGGTCTTCTGGGTGATAACGGGGCTGGCAAATCTACCTTGATAAAGATTCTGTCTGGAGCGCTTCGGGCGGATCAAGGGCAGATTTTTCTGCGGGGAAAACCAGCCCGGATCCGTTCGACGAGTGATGCGATGGCCCTGGGTATCGAAACCATCTACCAGGATTCCGCATTGGTCAGTCAACTCTCGATCGCGCGAAACTTGTTTTTGGGCCGCGAGCCTGTCTGTAGGCCGCGTCTTCTGGGCCGCCTGGATCACAAGGGCATGAGCGAGGTGGCTGGGAAACTTTTGCGTCAGGTTGGCATCAGCAAAGAGATACCGACAACGACTCCTATCAGCGCTTTGTCCGGCGGCGAACGTCAGGCCGTAGCGATCGCCAGAGCGATGTTTTTCGAAAGTCACCTCATCATTTTGGACGAGCCTACAAACAATTTAGGAGTGAGAGAGACCCAGGGGGTTTTGCAATTTGTGAGGAACGCCCGCGACTCAGGCCACTCATGCATCCTGATCGCGCATAACATCTATCATGTGTTCCAAGTAGTCGACCGGATCGCCGTCATGAGGCGGGGCCGGCTGATTGAGGACGACATCGACCCTCGAAAAACGACCATCGAAGGGGTGGAGAGGATCATCACCGGCCTAGACTAAAAGGGGCCACTTCCCGACCGGCGAACGGGTGAGCACCCGCCGGGTTCGGTGTTACGGGGTCAACAAGGTAGCGGTGGGTACGACCTGAAAGGTCTGTCCCGATGCAGGTGGGTCCAAGGCACCCTTCCCCGTGTCGATCCCTGCACCAGCACCTGCGTGTAATCCTGTCTCCAAGGGCGTTTGAACTCAGGTTACGAACGAGGATCTCCGAACTTCGGCGGCCGCGTACGCCGTCGGGGGCAGGGCGTTGCCCTGGACGGGCGCAACGCCTGGCCCGCAAGGGGACCGTGAAGTTCGGCGGCGCGCCGCCCCAGCCGGCGCAGTCCGAGGCTTGACCAGGAGCGTCTGGCTAAACCCATCTAGCCGTCGCGAACCTTTGTGTGGTGGACCGAGGGAATGGGTACTCCTCAAGGGGCAATAAGATGACGCCGGCGTACCTCGGGTCTCCGGGCCGTCCCGCCCGCGCGTGCGCCTCGAAGTTCTTTCCCGGCGCCAAGCCGCCCGTGGTGCGTCACCCGCGCACCCTCAACTACCTGAATCACGCAGCGTGGCAAGGGTCGGCAGTCGGCGCGAATGGTGACCCAATACGCGTCACAATCCCTACAATGACGTTCCCCTCTCAGCGACTTGGGGTGCGGACGTTTTGAGAGTGGGCGGCCCAACCCTTTACCGGCGCTACGCTGGCCGATGCCCCGGCACCGCCGAGGCCGACGGCCGACGCCAAACGTTAAACCCTAAACGCCAAACGTGGAACGTTCCACGCGCCGACGCAGGCGTCCCGCCTGCCGCGGTACCTTCGACGTGCCACGTTTGCGGTTTGGCGTTTGGCGTGCGCGTGAGGCGGCTCGTCCGGAAATCCGTGAGGATCACTCCCGACGGCGCATCCAAATTTGGCTAGAGCCCTCCACGGTCTTCCCGCTTTCGGCCGCCTCGTCGACCAGAAGGCTGAGGTAATGGTCTTGAGACGCGTCCGCCAAACCATAAAAACCGTTCCCGGTTTCCAGGTAGCGGGCCATGGAATCCAAGCAGGTCGCGATGGCGACTTCCTCGTCGGACAAACGTCCCGGCGCGAAGGCATTCCGATACCACCAGGCCTCCCCCGCACGGTAACCCTGGTGATGATGGCCCTCCAGATTCCCGGCGTGCCCCGCGTCCACCCTCTCGAACCGAACCCGCAGGGGCGTGCGGAAGTCCTCGAGGTAACTCGCGTCGAGGTTGTTGATCTCGCCCCGCTCCCCGCGGACCAACAGGCGCGGGGAACGGATCCAGGAAAAATATTGGTCCGTGGTGAAATCCAGCACCCCCAGTTTGTCGCCCATTTGAAGGTGAGCGATGACCTGAACGGACTCGACCTTCGCCTCCATGGAAGGAGGCCCCGAGCGGTCCGGACCTGCAATCAGCGGCGACTTGAACCCGAGAGCCCGGACGACGGCGTTCTCACCGCCGACGTTCAAAAACTTCCGCAGCAACGCGATGCCGTGGTAGCCGTGCGCCACGGAAGCTTGGACCTGGAAGATTTCGCCCAGCTTACCCGAACGGGCAAAGGCCAGGCGGGCGGCGTGCAGCGGCTGGAAAGGGTACTGTTCGGCGACCTGCACCCGGGCGTTGCGAGGAAGGCGCCTCCACAGGTCGTTCAAACCCTCCACATCCGAAGCGGGCGGGGTCTCCGCCAGAACTGGGACGCCTCGGGACGTCAACTCGACCAAAAGAGGCCCGGAGACGGTCCGGGGCACCGAAGCGACCACGAAGGCGGGGCGTTGATTCAACAAGGCATCGAGACTGTCGAAGGCACGGACGTTCCACTCGGCCGCGACCCGGGCGCGGGTCGCTTGCGTTGTGGCGACACATCCAACGACCCAGAACCGGTCCGGCAACGCCTGCGCGATGCGGACGTAAAACCCCGCCCTCCAGCCTGCGCCGACGAGTCCGAACGTGATTGGGTTTGGCATGAGCGTTCTCTCGGGTGCCGCCGACTGGACCGCCACCCACGGTTTCGCCCGCCGCCAAAGCGCACCGGGGGTGCCGTGCGGGCATCGCCAGCCGAAGCCCCTGGGACAAGGCGCCGGATCCCGAACGGCAAAGATCCGGACCTGCGCTGGTCAGGCGGGAGAAGCCTTGCGGCTCCGCGGGCTCCGCGATTTGAACATGCCCCGGAGTCCGCTCCCGCTCGAGAAAAACACCGCGATCAAAATCACCAATCCTTTGATGACCAACTGGGGTTGAGACTGGATGCCCACCAAGTTCATGATGTTGAGGATCGTGGCGATGATGAGGCCGCCGATCACCGCCCGGATCGGATCGCCACTGCCGCCGAAAAGCGAGGCGCCGCCGACGACGACGGCCGCGATGGAGTCCAGTTCGTACCCCTTTCCGATGAGCGAACTTCCCTCGAGCAGCTGCGAAGCCAGCATCAGCCCGGCGATGCCCGCCATGACGCCGGAAACCCCGTAGGCGAGCAACAGGTCCCGACGCAGGGGGAGGCCCGACAGGCGCGCCGCTTCGCGGTTACCGCCGATGGCGTACAACTCACGGCCGAACGTGGTGTCGTTCATGACGAACGCCGCGGCCGCCATGATGACCAAAAAGATGATGACCGGTGCGGGGATCGGCCCGAGCGATCCGGCGAAGAGCGACGCGAAGCCCTGATCTGAGATCTGGATGAGTTCGCCGGTCTGGATGATGTAGCTGGTCCCCTCGATGATGCTCAACGTGGCCAACGTGGCGATGAACGGCGTGATGCCGGCGTAGACCACGATCACGCCGTTGAGAAACCCGACCGCTCCGCAGATCAAGACCGTGGCAACAATCGCGACCGGGGCCGGTTGATGGTTGGCCAGGAGGATCGCCGACACCACGGTCGACAACGCCGCCAGGGCGCCCACCGACAGGTCGATTCCTCCGGTGACGATCACGAAGAATTGACCGACCGCGAGGACCGAGGTGATCGACGTCGCCGTGATGATGTTGCTGAGGTTCCGCACGGTCAGGAAATACGGCGACACCACCGCGCCGACCGCGATGATGACCGCGAACACCACGAACAGGTACATCTTGGAAAAGGCGACCAGGAACCGCTTGCGCAGCGGGTGGTCGGCGTTGCGCACCGCGGCAGATTGTGTCAGGGGAACGTCCATACTCGTCGTCTTTCGTGCAGGGTAACTTTAGTGGAAGAGGTTCAGGATGGCGTCGCCGTGCGCGTCGATCTCCTCGTGCCTGAGATCGCCGACCAACCGCCCGCGCGCGATGACCAGGACGCGATCGCACATCATCACCTCGGGCAGTTCCGAGGTGAACATCAGCACGGAGCCGCCCTGCCGAACGAACCGGGCGATGAGCTCGTAGATCTCCTCTTTGGCGCCCACGTCGATGCCACGCGTGGGCTCGTCAAACATCAGGATTTTGGCGGTGCTCGCCAACCACTTCGCAAAGATGACCTTCTGCTGCGTTCCGCCGCTCAGCGTCCCCACCGCCTTTTCCGGCACGACCGAGCGCATGACCAACGTCTGAATCATGTCTTGCGCTAAGCGGCGCTCCCTTTTTTTGTCGAGGACCGTGCCGCGGCTGAACCCGCGCAGGCTGGCCAGCGTCATGTTGTGGGTGATCGACATGCCGTGGACGAACCCCTGGTGTTTGCGGTCCTGCGGGAGCAACCCGATGCCGTGGCGGATCGCGTCCCGGGGACCGTCCAGCTTCAGCGCGCGCCCCTCCAGCGCCACCTGGCCCCCCGCACGCTCCCGTGCGCCGAACAGGCAGTTCGCCAACTCGGTCTGCCCGCTGCCCACCAGTCCCGCCACCCCGAGCACTTCGCCGCGCCTCAATTCGAAGCTGATGTCGCGTAGAAGCGACCGGTCCCGGAGCCCTGTCACAGTCAGCAGCGCCTCCGACGCCGTCCCCGTTCCAAGGCGTGGCCGGTCGCCGCCCGCTTCGAGCGAACGGCCAAGGATCGACGTCTTCAACCCGCGGCCGATCATCGCCCGCATGAGCACCGAAGGCTCGGTGCCGGGGAGGTCGTAGGTGC
>CAXUNV010000164.1:0-696 GCA_964252355.1 uncultured Chthoniobacterales bacterium
CACGTACGAAGAGGTGGAACGCCGCGAACTGCGGGTGTTGAAACGCGACGGACGTCACGAGCCATTCGATCGCCAAAAACTGTTGCATGGCGTCGTCAAAGCCTGCGAGAAGCGCCCGGTCGATTATGACCGTTTGGAGGAAGCCGTGGAGGGCATCTACCAAGAGCTAGAGCAGAACTACGACCACGAAGTCCCCAGCAGCGTGATCGGCATCCGCGTGATGGAACGGCTGCACGCCTTGGACGAGGTCGCCTACATCCGTTACGCGTCCGTGTATCGTCAGTTCCAAGACATTGGTGAATTCATCAACGAAATCGAATCCTTGGGCCGAAAGACCAAACGCAGCGCACAGCAGCCCGAATTGTTTGTTCCGTGATCGCGTTCCGCCATTGCCTGCCCCAGGTCCGCCTACCAAACGGCGAGTTGTCGACGTTGAGTCGCGAGTGGTTGGGGTTGTCGTTGCGCCGGGCGGCGGATCGGGCAGGCTACGTCCGTTGGTGGCTGGCGGAGCACGTCGCGGAGAGCGTGATTTGGCATCTCTCGGCGGCTTGCGAGCGTCCGGTGGTCGCTGTGGAAGAAGTTGGCGAGAGGGTCCGCGCGGCCCTGCAAGCCATCGGTTATGCGGAAATTTCCGCGCGGTTTGAGACGTTGGACCCGCCGTTTGAACTGAGTTTGGCGGATTTGGCGGTCGAAGCC
>CAXUNV010000164.1:706-9376 GCA_964252355.1 uncultured Chthoniobacterales bacterium
GCGTTCATCCAACTGCTGCAGCAGCGGATCCAACCTGCGCTGAACGACCGAGCCTCGAATCTGCGCATCCACGGGTTGGGGCGTTGCGTACGACATCTGCAAGCCGTGAAGACTTGGAGCGGGGATTGTTCGCGGCTGCGAAATGAGATTGTCACTTACGTCCGCGCCCAACTCGAGTCAGCCCGGATCGGCTCCAACCTGCTGCTCACCATCCGATGACGATTTTTCAACGCATCGCCGCCCGGGAAATCCCGGCGGACGTCGTCTTTGAGGATGAGGAATTTCTTGCGTTCCGCGACGCGGCCCCGCAAGCGCCGGTGCACGTGTTGATCGTCCCGAAGCGGGTCATCGCGCGAATCGGCGATGCGGGATCCGAGGACGCCTCGACGCTGGGCCGGCTTTTGCTGGCGGCCCAGGCGGTGGCTGAACGGGTGGGCGTCGCGAAAACGGGTTATCGCCTCGTGCTGAACAACGGCGCGGACGCCGGCGAGAGCGTGCCGCACCTGCACCTGCACTTGCTGGGCGGGCGCAAACTCGCCTGGCCTCCAGGTTGATGCGCGGTCGGGAGACCATGGCCGACGGCGGCCGAGCGCTCGGCACGGGCAACGGGACGATTCTGCAAAGGGCGGTCGCTCGCGGGGAGCCCGCACATCGTCTGCTTGCAGACCGCCGCGTCTCTCGCCAGAGTGCGGCACCTACTTCTTCTAAGGTTCCGCGGAATCCGTGACGGCCCGCCCTCGACCGCCCGCAAGGAAAGCGCGCAAATCCAAAACCGGCGTGCGGCCCACCCGCCCAACGACCGACCAAACCGTTCCTGTGCATGATCATCGTCGGTAAAACCAAACGCCCCCGCAACGTCAACGCCACGCGGGCGGCCGCCATTTTGTACGGCGATTGGGGTACGAGCAAAGCCTACGTCATTGGGTTGGCGTTTGCGGCGGCCGGCTACGCCTCGTTCTGGTTGATCGCCGCCATGTGCCTCCTGATGGCTCTGGTCGGCATCAATTACATGGCGATCTGCCGCCATTACCCGGAAGGCGGGGGCGTCTACGCCAGCGTCCGGCACCGTTCCGAGGTCATCTCGATCGTCGGTGCCTTCCTGCTGATCGCCGACTACATCGTCACGGCGTCGATCAGCGCCTTGTCCGCATTCCAGTACCTTGGGGTGCACCATGCGGAACTCTGGGCGGCCGGGGCGATCCTCTTCATCGGTTTCCTCAACTACTTTGGGCCGAAACACACCGGCGGGCTGGCGTTTGCGGTCTCGGTTCCGACGGTGGTCGTCATCGTGGCGCTTGGCGCGTTGTGCATCCCGCACCTGGGCGACGCCGCGCGCAACCTTCACCCGTTGCCGCACAGCGTCTTACAGGACTGGTCGGGGTTTGTGGGCATCGTGCTCGCGCTGTCCGGGGTCGAAGCCGTGGCCAACGCGACGGGCGTCATGCGCCTGGACCCGGGGTCGACAGACGACCGACCGTCGGTGGTCAAGACCTCCACGCCGGCGATCGCTTGGGTCATGGCCGAAGTGTGCATCTTCACTGCCCTCCTCGGACTGGCGATGCACGCCTTGCCCGGCTTGACGGCCGCCAACGGCGAGGTCTACGCCCCCGGGCACTCCGGCGTGCGCGATTACATGCTGCGCTACATGGCCGAGGTCTTCGCCGGGGGAACCTTCGGCCGGCTCGCTGGCCAAATTGCCGGGTGGTGCGTTTCGATCGTCATCGGCTTTCTCCTGTTGTCGGCCGTCAACACCGCCATCGTCGGCCTTATCGCCATCTTCTTCATGATGTCCCGCGACGGCGAACTGCCGGCGCGCTTCGAAAAACTGAATGCGTTTGGCGTCCCAAACCTTGGCCTGCTCTTGGCGACGGTGGTGCCCGCCATCCTGGTCGTGGCGGTGCGGGACGTTTCGGGTTTGGCCGACTTGTACGCGGTCGGGGTGGTCGGCGCCATCGCCACCAACCTCGGGTCCACCTCCACCGACCGGAGTCTGCACCTCGAGCGCTGGGAACGGGTGCTGATGTTTTGCACGTTCATCGTGATGAGCGCGATCGAGATCTCGCTCTTCGTCGTCAAGCCGAACGCGCGCGTCTTCTGCGCGGTGATCCTCTCGGTTGGTTTGATCTTGCACGGCCTCGCCGCCGAACGCACCCGGAAACGTCGGGAGCGGGAGGCTGCCGCCAGCGCGGGCACCGCCCTCACCAGACCACTCGAGACCGCCACGCCGATCCTGGCCGGCAGTGGCCTGCTCGATGGTGAGGAGACGAGTGGCAATCCGATGATTTGCGCCGTGCGTGGCATCGGGCGCACCCTGGACTTCGCGATTGAGGAAGCCCGCAGCACAAAGCGCCCGCTTTACCTTCTCTTTGTGCGCGAACAGCCGGTGCTGCTGCCCGAGGACCGTCGCCGGAAATGGTCTGAGGACGACGAAGCCCGGTCCATCTTTTCCTACGCCAACGACAAGGGCAAAGGCGTCAAGCTGCTGCTCTGTTACGCCGTGAGCGACTCGGCCGCGGACACCATCGTGGAGATCGCGGCGACCGTGGGTGCCTCTTACTTGGTCCTCGGCGCGCCGCAACGGAGCGCCATCGTGAACCTGTTGCGCGGCAACATCATCCGCAACATCTCCAGCATTCTGCCGGAGGAGATTCATCTGCTGGTGTACGCGTAGAGCCGCGTCGTCCTGGGAACCAAGCGGCCTGCGCCGAGAGGCGGGCGGGGCGAAAACCCGCCCGGGCAAGCGGCCTTACCAGAAAACGCCGCAGCCGGCCCTGGGCCGGGGGGCCGCGGCCCAGGATAACCAACCAAGGGAGGGTTAGGGGTGTTACCCACCTCCTGAACCAGCAGCACCACCGACGTCTTGACTGCCCGCCCGAGGCCCGGGACCCGTCACGGCCCTTCCCAGGTTTCCGTTTGCCAAACGCAAACGGGCGGTTACCTTCCCGGCTCCCTATGCCAAAACCCATTGCGAGACGCAAGACGAAGAAGGCCGTGGCGAAACGCTTTAAGGTTACCGGCACGGGCAAGGTGCTGCGCAGTCAGGCCCAACGCCGCCACCTGCTTGCCTCCAAAAGCGCCAAACGCAAGCGCCTGTTGGCGAAGTCCGCGTTGGTCGACGAGAGCGATGTGGCGCGCGTCAAAGAGAATTTGCCGTTCCATTGAGGGGCGGCGACCGGGTTTTTCACCTGTCCCGCTCGCCGCGGGGCTGATGAGACGAGTGAGGTCGAGAAACCACCACGAACAACAACTCGTTCACGGAGTTCCGGGACCATGACCCGGAAGATCTAGATGCCTAGAGCAACGAACGCGCCCGCCAGTCGCGAACGGCGGAAAAGAGTCCTCGAAAAGGCCAAAGGCTACCGCGGTCGCCGGTCCAAGCTGTTTCGGTACGCCAAAGACGCGACCATGAAGGCCCAAACCTGGGCCTACCGAGACCGCAAAAACCGCAAACGAAACTTTCGGAGCCTGTGGATCCAGCGCATCAACGCCGCGTGCCGCCAGCACGGGGTCACCTACAGCCGTTTCTTGGAAGGTTTGGCGGCTGCGCAGATCAACGTCGACCGCAAGATGCTGGCGGATTTAGCCGTCACTGACGAGGCGGCGTTCGGGGCTATCCTCAGCCGAGCAACCGACGCGCTTCGGGCCAAAGCGGCTTAAAGAAGGGGGTTGGCTGAGGCGAGGCGCCGTGGCGCAGATCGCCCCACGTCGTCCGTGCCTGCGCATGCACGCGGCCGAGCCGCGCACGGGCGAGCTACCCACCCTCTGGAGGGCGGCTTGCCCTGGCATCGCCCGACCGCTCACCCACCACCATGGAAGAGGCTCTCCAAACCCTCCGGCAGACCGCCGTCGGCGAGATCGAGGCGGCCCGCACCGAGTTGGAATTGGATCAGTTAAGGGTTCGTTTCCTCGGACGCACCGGCACCCTCACCAAACTTAGCGAAGGCATGCGGGAGGTGCCGAAGTCGGAACGTCCGGCGGTGGGCAAACTTCTCAACGAGGTGCGCCAAAGCCTTTCGGGCGCCTTGGAAGCGCGCGCCTTGGCGCTCCAGGCGGCTTCGGACGTGCAGGACGTCGCGACCATCGACGTGACCTTGCCGGCAACCGCCCAGCGCGTCGGCAGCCTGCACCCCCTCACGTTGTTGGAAGATCGTGCGGTGGAGATTTTGCGCCGGCTCGGGTTTGCGTTGGCGGATGGCCCCGACATCGAGACCGAGTGGTTTTGCTTCGACGCGCTCAACACCCCGGCAAACCACCCCGCCCGAAATGCGTCCGATACCTTTTACCTGCCCGACGGACGACTCCTCCGCACGCACACCTCCACCGTGCAGGTGCGCACGATGCTGGCGACCCCGCCGCCGTTGCGCGTGATGGCCCCGGGCGCGGCTTACCGGCGTGACGAGATCGACGCGACGCACCTCAGTCAGTTCAACCAACTCGAGGGGCTGTACGTGGCGGATGAGGTGAGCGTGGCCGACCTCAAAGGCACGCTCCTCTTCTTTGTGCAGGAACTGCTGGGGGAGACCGCCGAGACGCGGTTGCGGCCGCACTTTTTTCCGTTCACCGAACCGAGCTTCGAGTTGGACGTCCGGCTGCCGAACGTGAACGGCGGGCGTTGGATGGAACTGCTCGGCTGCGGCATGGTCGACCCGGCGGTCTTTGCACACGTCAACGCGCGTCGTGGCGATCGGGCGTACGATCCGGAAAAGGTCTCCGGTTTCGCGTTCGGGATGGGGCTCGACCGTTTGGCCATGGCCCTGTTTGGCCTGCCCGACATTCGGTTGTTGATCGAAAACGACCTGCGTTTCCTGGCGCAATTTTCCGAATGAAGATTTCGCTGCGCTGGTTGCAGGAGTTCCTGCCGTTTGCCGGGTCATCCACCGAGTTGGCCGAGGCGATGACGGCGAGCGGCATGGAGGTCGCCTCGGTCGAAACCCGCGGGGCGTCGATCGACCGGGTGGTCGTGGCGCGCATTGCCGCGTTTGGACCTCACCCGAACGCCGACCGGCTCAGCGTGTGCCAAGTGGAGGATGGCTCTCCGGAGATTCGCCAGATCGTCTGCGGGGCGAAAAACTTTCGGGCCGGCGACAAAGTGCCGTTGGCGTTGCCTGGGGCCGTTTTGCCGGGCGACTTCAAGATCAAGGCGAGCAACCTGCGCGGCGTTCGCTCCGAGGGCATGCTGTGCAGCGCGAAGGAACTGCGTCTCTCTGAGGAAGCCGCCGGCCTGCTCATCCTCCCGCCCGAAGCGCCGGTCGGTGCGCCGTTATCCGCCATCTACCCACCTGACGCAATTTTCGACGTGGAACTGACGCCCGACCGGCCCGACCTGCTCTCCTACGTCGGGATCGCGCGTGAGTTGGCGGCGGTGCTGCGCATCGCGCCGACCCTGCCGGCGTCTGCGGCTCCCTTCCCCTTCCGGCATGGCGCAGGAGCCAGGGCGGAAGGGACGACCGATTGCCCGTTCGCCCTGTTCCAACGTTTTCGCGGTGTCCGGGTCGGTCCGAGTCCGGCGTGGCTGAGCGAGCGGCTGGAGGCGTCGGGCCTGCGGGCGATCAACAACCTCGTCGACGTCACCAACTACGTGATGCTGGAGCGGGGCAAACCGATCCACGTGTACGATGCAGCCAAGGTCTCGGGCCCATTCTGCGTGCGGCGCGCGCGGGCGGGCGAGACGTTGCTGGCCCTGGATGGGCGGACTTACCATCTCGGGCCGGAACAGCTGACCATCGCGGACGACGCGTCCGTGTTGGGTTTGGCCGGAGTGATCGGCGGCGAGAGTTCCGGTGTGACGTCAGGAACCACCGACATCTGGCTGGAGAACGCCTATTTTGATCCCGGTTGCATCCGGGCGGGTGGACGCAGCCTCGGCCTGCTCACGGACGCCAGTTTTCGGTTTGAACGGGGCGTGGACCCGGCCGCAGTGGTTTCTGCCACGCAAAGGGCCGCGGACCTCATCGTCCAGGTGGCCGGCGGTGAACCCGACGGCGAACCGTGGGCAGTCGGCGAACCCCCACCAACCCGCGCGCCCATCGCGCTCCGCCCCTCGCGCTGCGCCCGTCTGCTCGGGACGGTCGTGGAAGATTACGCCGACCTGCTGCAACGGATCGAGGTCCGGCCGGCGGGCGTCGACCTTTGGCAACCGCCTACGTTCCGTCCAGACCTAACCCGCGAGGTCGACCTGATCGAGGAAATCTGCCGCCTGTCCGGGGTGGACCGCATTGAGGGCCGGGTCCGGGGTCACGCCATGCCCCGGTCGGCGGCCGACCGCGCCCACGAGGAGATCAGCCGCCTGCGGCAACGCTTGGCCGGGTTGGGGTTATCCGAAGCGCGCACCCTCTCCCTGGTGGACGAAGCCGCGGTGACCGAATCCTTTGAGCCAGACGTACCGGTGTGGCGGCTAAAGAACCCGCTGGGCGACGACGGGCGCGTGCTGCGGCCTTCCCTCGTGGCGGGATTGTTGCGCGCGGCGACCCGAAACTTCCAACGCGGCGCCGAAGGCGTCGCGCTCTTCGAAATTGGCCGCATCTTTCGGCACGAGCCAGGAAATGAGGAACGGACGTCCCTGGCGGTGTTGCTGGCGGGGCAGCGCGACGGCAAACGCTGGGACGGCGAGGCCGCGGAGTTCGGCTTTTTTGACCTGAAGCGTGCGATCGAAACGGCCTTGCGCGACCACGGCCCAGTGGAGCTTGCCAACGTGCCACCGAACGCGTTGGCCAGCCTGCGGTGCAAGATCTCGGCGCGCGGTCAGGCCGTCGGCTGGTGCGGTCAGGTCCGGCCGTCGTTGGCGCGGCGTCAAGACCTTCGGGGCAAAGTCTTCGTCGCGGAAGTTTGCTTGGGAGCGGCCGGGCATGAGGCGAGGCCGTCGTTCCTGTTTCGACCACTGGACCGTTACCCGGCCAGCAGCCGCGACATCGCTCTGTTGGCGCGCGCCGACCTCCCGTACGCGGCCATTGAGGCAACGCTGCGGGAAGTGAACGAACCGTTGCTGGTCGAGCATCGCTTGTTTGACGTCTTCACCGATTCGGCCGGCGTCCGGGTGCCGGCGGATCAGAAATCCGTGGCGCTAAGTTTGACATACCGGGCTCCAGACCGGACGTTGACGCAAGAGGAAGTGGCCGAAGCGCATCGCCGGGTGCGGGACCGCTTGATCGAGCGGCTCCGGGTTACCGTCCGCGAATAGTTCTTTACCCGATTCTGTTGAATTTGCCCTGCGGTGTGCGGGATTCCAGGCACATGCCCCAGACCCGATAAGAACATACATCCTAGGAGGCTAGGCCGAGGGCGCACAATGACAGGCCTTGATTGGAAGTCAGCGGCGTCCCGGTGGTTATCCACCCTTGGTAACAGGGGAATGGGAGCTCCGCCTAAACGGCATCGGTGGGGCAAATTCAGCAGAGAGGGGTCGGGCTTAGGGCGAGGCGGCAGGGTGCTTGAGATCCTAAGTTCAGCGTTCGCGGTTTGCCGTTTGCGGTTCCTGACGAGACGTGGGTGACCCGGTTTCGGGCTTCCGCACCCCTCCGACCCTAAGGCCGGTCCACGGGCGTTTCGGACAGGCCACCGCCCCGCGCTCCCGTCGAAGTCGCCGGCCCGAAGCAGGATTCGGCGAACCGACTCACCTCTTCTGCCAAGCGTGCATGGTGCTCGATCAAGCCCATATGCTTCGCCTTCGGCAAAACCACCCCTTGGGCGCCCGGGATGCTCTGCCGCATTCGATCGCTGGCCTCCGGTTTACAGACCGGGTCACGGTCGCCCGCGACCACCAATGTCGGCACCGGGATCGTCGGCAACGTCGCGGTGGCATCGTAGCGCAACATACCAAACATGCCGCGGGCCAGCACTGCGGGCGAGGCCTTGATGCCCAGCCGGGTAAAATGCTCGATGGGTTCCCACGGTCGCGCGGCGACGAAGCCGCTCTGGAGGGACGAAAGGTGGGCAGAACCGTTGAGGTAACTCAGCTGATTCATCAGCCAAACCAACGGCGCCGTCGCGATGGTCAGACGCAACAACGGCACGACCAACGGTTTTTCCAGTGCGGTCAACAGGCCGGCCATCTGCGTCGTCCGTACCGGGTTGGTGTAGGTGGTCTGGACCAAGGCGAGGCCCACGACGCGCGTCCCCAGTTCCTTGGGAAAAAGCCCGCAAAAGGTCAAGGTGATCATCCCGCCGATGCTGTGGCCCAGCAACACCGCCGGGCGGTCACCCGTCAGCCCGAGCACCGCGTGCAGGTCGGCGGCCAAGTTTTCCAACCGGTAATCGTGGCTCGCCGGCTGAGCGGAGCGACCAATGCCCGGCAAATCCCAGACGATGAGCCGAAACCGACGAGCCAGCGATTGCCGCAGGTAGTCCCATTCGGTGCGGTTAGCTCCCCAGCCATGGGTCAGCACGATCGTCGGAGCGTTTTCCGGCCCGTAAGACTCCACGTGGAGTTTGGAACCGTCTGGCCGCCCCAAGGTAGAAGCGACCGCCCCTTCTCGATCGTGCCTGGACGAGGCCGTGGCATCCGCCGCCCGTTTGCCGCTGGAAAAGAGGCCGCAGAACAAAGGAACGATGAGGAAACCGGCAAACGCCCACAAGAGCAGACCCGCGGCCAGCGCCAGGAGCAGCGTTGGCCGGTTCCAGCCGAGGTGCGGGTCAAAGTACGAACGCGCGTGTTCGAAATCGTAGCTCCAGGCG
>CAXUNV010000165.1:0-9372 GCA_964252355.1 uncultured Chthoniobacterales bacterium
GGGTGTGGGTGGCTCACCGAATCTTTCACGTCCGGGGGGTCAGGAATGCTCGCGAGCGCCAAGCGGCAGCGAAGGCAGCTGAGGCGAAGGCTGCTCAAAAAGCGGGGAAATGTGGGGTCAGCGAGCCTGCCGAACGAAAAGGCGAGCAGGTCTCGATCGGCACCTATCGAACGCCGAAAAGAATACCTGCTGAGAACGGGGCGGCTTTTGCGGTGGCTTCGCCGCGACCGACGGTTTCGGCCAGAGGGATCTGACGACCCGCAGGCAGGATCGGCTGGTCCGGTTCAGCGCGGACCAGCCACGGAGACGTCACCACGCCAGGTCAACCCCTGCGCCCAAAGGGACCGGCGTTTGGGTGCCCCCTTGAGGCTTTGACAAAATACCATGTGCTAACCCTGCCCAGAACGGTTTCCCGAGAGGAGCGCCCGCAGCTTGGTGCTGAGCCGATCCTCCGCGTCCTCACCAAAAAAGTTGTAAACGGCGGACAGGTTCCCGTCCGCGTCGACGAGGTAGGCAAACGTCGAATGGTTGATGAAATATTGGCCCGCCGCGGCGCCGCGGGGAGTCACCACTTGGTAGTCCGCACCGTAAGCGCGCACGGCGCGGTCAATCTCCGCTTGCGGACCCGTCAAACCAACAATGTGTTCGTCGAAGAAGGAGACGTACTCGCGCAGCACGTCCGGAGAGTCGCGTGCCGGATCCAAGGTGATGAAAACCACCTGGACGCGTTGCTGTTGGTCTGGCGAAAGGTCGCCGTATACCCGCGCAAGCTTGTTCAGCAACGTGGGGCAAAAGCTTGGGCAATGGGTGAACCCGAAAGAAAAGAGGACGATCCTGCCCCTTTGTGAGGCGAGCTCGTAAGGCGCGCCGTGTTGGTCGGTGAGGCGGAAATCGTAGGCCGCCTTTTTTGTTTTGCCCTTTTTCGGGCCCGCCTCGCGGTGTGCGCCGGCGTAGAAAGCCCCTGACCCGGCGAGCGCCGCGAGCGCTAGGCACAAGACGGCGCGGGCCATGGTGCTCCTGGCGAGGAGACGGCGCCGCCGACGGCTGGATTTCGGTGGAACCGCGGAGAGATCCATGGCGGGATCGGAGGTAAGGTTGGGTTTGGTCATGCTGGGTTGGTCCTCTGGATCCCGTCCGCGCAACACCGACCTCGCCTGTAATCCAGAAGCTGAGCGTTTCTGGCCAGGACCTTGGTCAACCCTCCTTGAAACGGTGAAACGCCCCTTTGGCCTCAGGATTTCTGAGGAGCGCCTGCGGTGGGCGGATTGGCGCGGACAAGGTGCGGTCGCGGGTGGTCAAAGCAAGCGGTCCCATGCCAAGTCCGTCCGCACCAAAAGGTGCGGGCCGGCCACCCGTCCAGCCAAGCGGGCGAATTCATCGGCCGCCCCCGGTGGCAGGACGATCCAAAAGAGGTAATGGCTGCCCCCGGTGCGCAGCGCGGCCCCTCGATCTGCTGGTGTAGGTCTAGCGCCTTTGGCTTGGCAGATGGACGACGATGCCACGGCGCCTGTGGCTCGACGGGCGCGCTCTGTAGGCGAGGCTCGCCGTACTCACCCAGCGCGTCCAGCAAACGGGTCAGGAGGTCGCCGGCTTGGGCGTCCCAGTGCTCGTCCGCGTCACCAAAATCGGTGCAGCCGGCGGCTTGGAAACAGAGGTCGTGGTTTACGGGCGAGGGCCAAAGCGCGAACAGGGCGCCGCCTGGCGAGGCGCGCGGTACGGGTGACCAGTGGACGGTGAAGGGTGACATTGGGGATGGTGCGGAAAGACCTTACGCGGCGAGACGAGCGCGGCAAAAGACACCGCAAACGTCTGCGACGCGCCGCACGCCTCGCAGACATCGACCCGGTCCTCGGGTCGCGTTTCAGCGCGTGCGTCTGCGAGAGCGCCCGGTCAGGCTGTCCACGGTTGGAAGGGAAAGCGCCTGAGCCAAGTCTTCGACATCCAAAGAGATCGTGCCGGCGTTTGCCGCCTGCAGGTTCGGCCAAATCGTCTCCATGATGACGCGGCGTTCCAACTGTCGCGCCTGATCTCGTCCGAGCCGCTGGCCTGGAGGTGCTCCGGCCGCCGCCAGTTCTGCTTGCAACCTCGACACATACTGATCGTGAAGTCTGGTCCGTTCCGCCGGGGCGAGATTGGCGATGTACCGGCCAAACTCTTGGCGGGCGACTTCAGCAGGGGAAGGCAGGTCAAGGGCGGTGGGCAACGCGCGCCGCAGGGGAGGCACGGCGCCGTATTGTACTTTGAGGGCAGGCAACGCCACCTTTTCGGCCGCGCGCTGCGCCAGGGTCTCCTGGCCGGCTTCATCCAGCGGACGGCCGCGGGCCGCTTGTTCATTAAGCCCCCGCAGGACTTCTTCCCGGTAGCGGGCCCAGACCCGATCCTTCGTGGGTTGATCCAGATTCAGGATTAACGAATCGAAAACGTCTCGCCGTGCTTGGGAAGCCAGCGCGTCGCACGCCTGCAACGCCTCTGAAAGGCGTTGTTGATCGTCTTGAACCAAGGTCTCCGCCATGGAGCGGCGGTAGAAAAGCCTGGGTTCGCCGGCCTGACGTCGCCGTTCGTCCCGCGCCTGCCAGCGCTGCGCCCGGACCGCGTCCTTGCGTTCCAAACGGCGCAGCGCGGCTATCCTGGCGTTCAGCTCCGCGATGCCGTCGTAGAGGCTGCGGTACCGATCCTTGATCGCGTCGAGATCCACCTGAGTGACGGGTCTTGCGGGTCGGAACGCGCCGGTGAAACGCAAGGGGGTGGTGAGGCGTTCCCGGGGAGAGTGAAATTCCCGGTAAGCCAAGCGCCCGAATAAGGCGCGCTGCGTGATGCGGATCGGCGAGACTTGTTCACGCGCGACTTTGGCTGCCTCTGAAATCGCTTCTTCTTGGCGTTTGAGGATTTGCAGATTGAAGACGACCGCGTAGAACTGGCGTTCCGAGGCAGCATGGGCCTCCCGGATCCTTTGCAGGTCCCTTTCCGCCTGCTCAAGCCGGTCGCCAGCATCGTTACGTTCCTGCAAGCTGTGTGCCAGCGCCGCTTTTTCGCGATGGAGGTCGACCATCGGCGCGCCTTGGGCAGTTTGCGCGCCGAAAAGGTAGCTGTCCGCGTTTCCCCGCAACAAACGCCACCGGTCGTAGAGGGCTTCGTCGGCTTCGGTTTTCTGATCGAGTTCGTCACGTAACCTAGTGACCTCGCGCTCCTTCGTCTGGAGGGTTTCCCGATCCGTTCTGAACTGGACGCGCCGTCGCTCGACCTCGGTTTCCGCGGCAGCCGACGCCAGTTGGGTCTTCTCACGCAGCGCGGGCAGGGGTACGGCCCAGCTGCCGTTAGCTTCGAGTTGGCGTCGCCGTTCCGCGACTTGACGGTTGAAGATGCCCGGTTTCCGGTAGCGACGGATCGGGTCGAGGTACTGACCAATTTCGTCGCTGAAAGCGTTCCGCCTCAGCTCGGCCTCGACGCGCGCGTCCTGCAACGCCCTGCTCGCGTCGTCCAACCCTTTCTCGAGCGGGCTTTTCTCAGTCCTTACCCGATTGGCGTCGGGGTCGACCACGCTCTCCCGGCGCATGGTACGCCTGACTTCCGTGTATTTCTGGTGCGTCTCGGCCAAAAGGGACGCCGTTTCTTGAACCTGCGCGAGCGAGCGATGCAAGCGCCCGAGATCTTCGGCAAGGCGACCGAACCATTGGGTGGCGGTGCTGACGCCATCATCGCCGAGGCCGAGCAGTCCGACCAATCGTTGGTGCCGTGAACCCAATTCGAGCAAACGGCGTTTCCTTTCTTCCAGGTTTGTCACTCCGCCCAGACGGTTGACGTGATGGTCGACTTTTTGGCGCGCTTCGATGAGTGGTTCGGGCAGTTGGCTTGCTCCCGCTTGCGGACTAATCGGACCGAAGCTTCCCCGCACGTTCTTCGCAACGTCCCGCAGGCCCGCGCAGGTTTGGATGTCTTGCTCAAGACTTTCCAACGCTTGCAGGTGAGCGACCGGCTCTTCCCACCGGCGGCGCCATCGTTCAGCGGCGGCCTGGGCGTCCGTTGGATTTTTGAAGGAGGTCGCGTTGAGGGACGCAAACTCATTTTGCATGGCTGTTTGGATAACGTTATGGAAGCGCGTCCGGGCCTCCGCAACCGCCTGCATTTGACTGGAGTCGCTGACAGCCGCCTGCGCCAGCATCAGCGCGGAGATCTGCGCATCGTCAATCACGCCCTCCTGCCGCCTTTGCGCGGTCAACAATCGGTTCCGGACGGCCGGTAGGAGTTCCGCGGCGCGCCGCTGTTCCCCCTTGATTTCCTCCAGGCGAAAAGCCGCGTCGTGAACCGTTTGGAGCGCCTCGACCGCTTCTTCCCGAAGTCCGCTCAAAACATCCATCGCTGACCTTGCCGCTTCGACCGTTTGAGCTTGCGGCTCGGTTGGTTGCGCCGTTGGCACGCCGGCACTTGAAACGTACCGGTGCGCCATGGAGGCCTCGCGCTGCAGCCGTTGTTCGGTCGCGGTGCGGGAGAGCGTTTCCGCAGGAAGATCGGCTTCCGCCCGGAGCCGTTCCAGCGTTTCATTGATGCGCACCTCCGCGCGGCCGCGCGCGCGCGCGACCCAGTGCTGTGCCCGGCGGAAGAGGGACGGCAAAGATAGGCGGACACCCGCGAAGCGCGCGCGGCGTGGCGGGCCTAGATGATTTGCTCGGGCCGCGGTCTGCTGGTACCGACTTCGAAAGTGATGCGCCTGTAATCGCCGGTCCAACGCTGCCCGGAGGCGCAGGAAGCCGACACTCAGGCGTTTGGCGGCCCACGACGGCAGGCGGCCAAGGATACCCTGCGGACTCTGCAAGTTAAAGCGGTTGGCGGCGATGCTGCGGGCCACGATGGTGACACCAGCGCCGCCAACGAGGGACCCGAGCCACCGGGGAAGTGTGCCCACCCAGTGCACCGTGGCGTTTACGACCGAACCGAACAAGCCCGTGAACGGGGTTACGCCCAAAGTGTTTTGCACCGCGGCGGTCAAGTTCTTCCAAAACTCGGCCGACGATCCCGGGATAAAGCCGAAGTAAATGCCCAACGTGAACAGCAACACGCCTGCGCTCAGACCACCCCATCTCTGACGGCGTGAGAACGGTCCACCCCTGAGTTCCTCCAGCCAAGACTTTTTTTCGGGTTGAGACGACCCTTCCTCGGGTTCTTGTGCAGGCAAGTGAAACCCCCTTTCCGATCAGGTGGAAACCGGTCGGGTTTGGCCGTCGTCGAGCAGGCCTGCAAGACGCGTCAGCGACCCCTCCAGCGCGGACAGCGTCCGGAGGACGGATGCCGAACCTGGTCCCGTGGGGGTGGCGAGGACGCACCGCCGCGCGAGTTCCGCTAGGCTGAGGACGCAGGCGCGACCCTCGGACTCTGAGATTTCGTCCCCGCGAATCCCTGCCACCAACTCTTGAATCGTCTCTGACAGATCAATGGTGCATCGTTGCATTCGCAACAAAGACCATTCCGCTTCGGACGCAGCGGTGGTGTCGTGCGGTTCCGGCCATCTTTCGCATTTGGCGACGGTGGGAAGATTAGTCGTAGGCATCGCGTCAGGGTTGATCCTGGTTCTTTTGTGGAATCGGGCCGCATAACCCGGTTGCAGGGTGACCGGCCCACTTCCGTCAAGTTAAGAACGAAGCGTGCAGGATGACGCCTCCGGAAATCGTACATAAAATCGCAGGGCCTTGGGCTCCACGCGTTCCGGCGATGGCGTCAAACAAGGTTAGAAACCGATTAAGTGAGGCGTTAGACTAACCCTTCCGTTAACCGAGGAGGTGAATGGTTTCGCGCGTCGCGTTGGGTTAGTTAGACCGGGGTGGAGAGAGTGGCCTGGGTTCGCCGCGACGGTGGTCCTGTTCCTGGCGTGCCTGCGTGGCTCGGCGCAAGACGCGGAGGAGACCTCTCCTGCGTTTCGGGCATTGGCGCTCCGGATGCGCGCGACTGCGTTGTCGCGGTTTGACGTCCGCCCGCTCGGTCGCGAAACCCAGCGCCAGGGTGGACCGTGCGAGGGCGCAGCGGTGGGGGTGCCGTCCTGGTCGGCGGGATCTTTCGGCTTGGCGGCGGGCGGGAGCCGCTATCCCTGGAAGCAGGGGATCGTGACCACGGTGTTCTGGATCGGGGAACGGGCGTCGGCCCGCAACCCGGTGCCAAACGATCGGAGCGCCTGGGACGCCAACTGGCTCCAGAACTATGGCGGGTACGACGACCCACAGGCGGCGGCACGGCGGGGCATGGGGCCCCGGACGGTTGACCCCCCCGGCGTGACTTCGTCCCGCTTCGGTTTGCCCCGCGGCAGAACCCGTTCTACGTCGCCCTGCCGTACAACGACGTGGCCGTGCGTCACACCAAACCCGAGGCGAGGGTGGTCGTCCCCTGGTTCCAGAGCGCCTTTGTCCGCGATGGACAATCGGTGCTCAAAGGGCGGTGGGTCGCGGTGCGCCACGGCCCAAAGGTCTGCTTTGCGCAATGGGAAGATTGCGGGCCGTTTCGCACCGATCACTGGCAGTACGTCTTTGGGAACGAGCGCCCGAAGCCGAACGTGAACCATGGGGCAGGCCTGGACGTCTCCCCGGCGGTACGCGACGCCTTGGGTTTGGCCGGCATGGACGTATGCGATTGGCGGTTTGTGGACCTCGAAGAGGTCTCCCCCGGACCTTGGGCTAGGTACGGCGAGAATAGTCCACTGGTCGCACTACATCGTTCGGCAGCTGCCCGGTTGGCCCTAAGTGGTGGCGCGGGGCCGGTGTTGAACCGATGACGCCCACCTCGGTCCGGTTCCGGACTTTACGATGCGGGTATCGCCGCCCTCGGTTTCGAGGCTGGTTGGTCTCCCGGTGCCGGGGATCGGCAGCAAGCAGATCACCTGCTCCGACCTTGACCCATACCTCGGGCACGATTGATGGCGTTCTTCAAGCCGGCTTTTGCGTCGTCGGCCCAGGCGAAGGCAAGCGTGGTATTCACTAACGCGTTCCGTAACTCTAAAAAGGAAGGATCGCCTGGTTTGTAGATGGCCCGTTCTGCAAGGCGGGTCTCAAAATTCGCGAAGCTCTGTGAACCCAGCAGGGGTCTGCCTAAAAGCCGGTGCCAATAGTCAAAAATCAGCTCATCATGACGCTCCTGGACATTGCGCACCGCCTCGTGGAAATCCTCGCGATTGATGACGCCGGAATCCTGGCCCACTTGTCTTGAGAGATCGTCATAGCGATCCGTGACTTCTTTTTGCAAAGTGTCTTGGATCTGGGTGCGTCGCCTCATGATCTCGCCTGCGGTGATGTCTTGGTCGGGCATGGGAACGGAAGGTGATCGTTTCCCAAACCAACGAGGCCCGTGTGGGAAGGACTCGAACTGAATCAAGGGTGCACCCAGAATCCGGCGGCTTTCGACTGACGCAGCCGCAGTCTGGAAATCCGTCAGTTTCGAGTCTGAAAGACACCGGTCCGGCCCGCGTGAGTCATGTCTCGGGTGGCGCGTTGCCCTGCCATGGCCGTGTGCCCTGCCACACTTCCACGCCCGCAGGCGAGGGAAGACGGTCGCGCAGGGAACGCAAGGGCCAAGATTCAGATGAAAGGAAGAACGACGGCCCGGGGAGGCGATTTGCGCTTTGCGATTTGCGCTCCGTTCGCCAGACTTAGCCGCTGTGTTTGTCCCGACGTCTCTCCTGGCCGCCCAAACCGGAGGGGGCTTGGTCTACGCGTTCACGGAGGCGACCTTGGAGGGCAAGCTGGTGTTGGCGACGCTTTTCCTGGCCTCGATTTTTTCTTGGTCGGTGATGATCACCAAAATGCGGGTGGTCCGTTTAGCCCGCACCCAGAACGAACGTTTCCTCGGGTTGTTCCGGGCAAGCCGGCAACCGCTGAAAATCTACGAGTCCCAGGCGCGTTTCGACGGTTCACCGCTTTACGCCATCTACCGGTCCGGGTGCAAGGAGCTTGCCTTCCACCTGCTGGGGGCGACGGAGGTGGACGAGACGTTTTGGGCGCGTTTGGACGTGGCTGCGCGCATCACCCCGTCGCAGATGCGCGTCGTCACCACCGCCATGGAACGGGCGGTGGGCGAAGCCGGGCTGCGGCTCGAAGCGCAGATGATCCTGCTGGCCACGGCGGTGAGCGGCGCGCCCTTCCTCGGGCTGCTCGGCACGGTTTGGGGCGTGATGGACACCTTTTCGGGGGTGGCGCTCGCCGGGTCCGCCAACCTGCAGGCCATGGCCCCAGGCGTGTCGGGCGCGCTCATCACGACGGTGACCGGGTTGCTGGTCGCCATCCCGGCCATGTTTGGGTACAACTTCTTGGTGACGAGCATCCGCTCGCTCATCGTGCAAAACGACAACTTCGCCGCCGAACTCTCCTCCGAGTTCGAGCACAAATACGTGAACCACACGTCGCGTCCGGCGTTGGTGAATTCGTGACGGGGCCAGACAAACGTTGCCGCCATGCGCCGCTTCTCGGACCGCCACAGCACCCAGACCCTGACGGAAATCAACGTCACGCCCCTGCTCGACTTGGCGTTCGTGCTGCTGATCATCTTCATCATCACGACGCCGCTCATGGAAAACAGCGTGAACCTGGTGGTGCCGACGAGCACCGACGCGACCCAATCGGTCGACCCGAGCCAAGTGCAAACGGTGTCGATCGACCGGGACGAGCGGTTGCAGTTCAACGGTGAAGCGGTGGATGCGGCCGGCCTGGAGGAACGGTTGACCGCGCTGCACGCGCAAAAGCCGGATGCGGCGGTCATCGTGCGTCCCGACCGCGAATTGGCGGTGCAGAAATTCATGCGGGTGATGGACGTGCTACAACGGGCCAAGATCGGCAAAGTGGGGGTCTCCACCCGTCCCGACACGCCACCGTGACGACGACCCTGTGCCAAGCGTGACGGCAAACGAACGCGCCTTGTCGGCGGGCAACGGCGGCTTCAAGCGGGTCCTGGCGACGGTGGCCGCCTGCCATGCACTGGCCCTGGCGGCGCTGCTGTTTTTTGGGGCGCACCCGCCGAAGCGTCTGCCCAGCGATGTGGTCTGGGTCAACCCGGGTTCGTTCGGCGGCGGCGACGCCCCGGGCCAGCCGGGGACGCCGGCCCCGGAGCCGGCCGAAGGAGCGAAGCCAGACCTTTCCCCGGTTCCATCGGAATCCACCGAGCCTGAGCCGGACGACGCGGAAGCACCGGTGCCGGAACCGTCGCAAGCCGTACCGCCGACGCCGCCACCGACCGTTTCACCCCCGCCGATCCCGCCGCCACAACCGACGGTCGCCCCAACCCCGCTGCCCACACCGGCGGCCACACCGGCGCGGGATGACTTGGCAACGTTCTCACCGACCTCGTCGCCGGCGCCGACGCCGAGACCTAGCCCGACGCCGCGGCCGTTGCCTTCCGTAACGC
>CAXUNV010000166.1:0-9317 GCA_964252355.1 uncultured Chthoniobacterales bacterium
GCTGCGCGCGGCCCCATTCGTCGGCGGTGGCGCCCGGCCCGCGACCCCGCCCGCACCGGCGCGCGGTGCCCGGCGGACGGGGCTGCGCGGACCTCCCGAGGAAGGTAGGCGAGCCGTCTGCCCTTCCCTTTGGCATTTGTCATTTGCGATCTGCCATGCGCGCAGCGCCTGCCAAAGCCCGCAGTTCCCGCACCACCCGGGGCGCATCCAGGGCCGTTCCGTCCGGGCCGTAGTCGAGCCAAGGTCCCGGCGGCACGTCCCGTTTTCGGACGAACCTCCAGTCGACAACGTCCAGGCCACCCAACCCGAGCCGGTCGCGCACGGCCGGGCTCAGATCAATACCGGCACCGCCGTTACGGTTTGGCCGGGGTCGTTCCGTGCCGAAGACGTACTGCCAATGGTCTGTTGCGAACGGGCCGACGTCTTCCCACTGCGCGTAACAGACCTGTCTCGCCGCGTTGCGGACCGCGACCCAAGTGCCTTGGCAGAGGCTGGCGGCACCAGGGCGGGGCAGCCCTTCTTTGGCCCAAGGAATGAGGGTCTCCAACGGGGGACGGTTCGGCGCCCCGCACTGGTCGTTGAACGGGAGCGCGACGTAGAAAGGGTTACGGTGTGGCAGAAACGCGGCGGGAAAACTTCCGACCCGGTCTGACGGTTCATCCGTTCCGCCGTACGTCCGGAACCAAGCGGGATCCCAAGCGCTGGCGTAGTTGGCGACCGGGTTGGCTGGGCACGCTTTTTCGCCAACCCAAAAGACCGTGGCCACCACGTGCTCGCGCCAGGGACCATAGCCTCCCGCGCCAGGCTTGACCTCGTTCTTGGAACGCTCCGCGACTAGATAGAACGGCATTTCGCGCAGCCGCCCGAGCAACCGGTCCTCCGCCGAACGCAGCGCGTCATCCACCTCGGCTCCCCGCACAGCGACCGCACCGGAGCAAAGGAAAGCGATCCACAGATGACGCAGACGAAAAAGGGCAAACCCCTTTTTTGGCCTTTGGGCTTTGGCCTTTGTCATTCTTCCGATCTGCTATTTGCGCTTTGCTATCCGGACGGAGTCCGTCGACGCCGCCGGAGTTCCCGGCGTCGGCCCGTCCACCGTGAACCGGACGGTCAGACGTTCGTTGGCCGGGTGGCCACCCCGGGGCCACGGGACGAGTTTGGCGTACCAAGGTCTGCTGCGCGCCGTCGCGTCCTCCGGTGGGAGGACCCCGTCGACTTGGACCAATTGGCTGCCTGGGGCGAGTTCGACCACGTGACTGCACGCACGCCGGAGTGAGCCGGGCGCAGCCCGATGCTTGTGCCGGCCGGGGACAGGTGCCGCGTTTTCCACAGTTAGGTTGGCTTCGAGGTTGCCGTTGGGCAGCAGCACGGCGTTAATCGTCAGGCGCAGTTGGCTCTCGCCACGCTCGGTTTGCGCGTCGGCTAGGGTGAACCGTTCGTCGTTCCCCAATTCGAGCGATTGTGACATCAAAGGATCGCCCTCTGGGGCTGTTCTCAGATCGGCCAACACCACCGCCAAACCATCCCGAGGAGATGTACCTTTGGGGGCATTTTGCAGCCAGACCTCCGCACGGACGTTGTGAGGGTTAAAATCCCGGCTGCGCACGGTCGATTCCAAGGCGTCGAGGTCCGCCTGCGGGCCGGTTGCGATCAGCTCGCGCGAGTTGCGCGACAAGGCCAGTTGCTTGAAGGGAACTTGGTTCCAACCCGTTTTTTGCAGCTGCAGGAAAAGCGCCTCAGCATTTCCCTGGACCACCTTGAACCTTTTGGTGACCAGCGGTGCAGGTTTGAGGAAGTCCTGTTGGGCGCGCACCAGCGTTACCACGTTATCCCGGTGGACGATTCGGTAACCTCGCGCCTGGGCAATTTGGGTGAACTCGGTCCAGGCGTCCGCCTGCTCCCCGTCGTCTGGCGATTGGTAAGCGATCGTTTCGCTCGCCGGTATGCCCGGATCCACGAAACGCACTTGCGCGCGCCGGCAGAGCGCCGCGAGGACTTGGGCAAGGGGAAGGGGAGCCCCGTCGTATTGGGCCGGAAATGTTGCAAACGATCGGTCGTCCCCGTCTTCGCTCTGAAACCACGCCCCGGTGCCGTCGGCCATTGGCGACGCGGTTTCTTCAGCGGCTCCGGGGGCAACGGACGGTGTGGGCGTCGCACCTTCGCGGACGCCAATTTGGGGCACGCCGGCACCGGCCGAGGACTCCAGCGCGAGCCTTTCCGAAGCATCGTTTTTCTCAGCCGAAGCCTCGTCATTTCTGATGGAAGACCAAACCAAGCCGGTCGAAGCGGAGGTGGGCAGAGTCGTCGTGCCCACCGGACGCAACGTCACTGTCTGCGAGTGGAGCCTCGCCGCACAGACAAACAGGGCTAGGCCCGCAGCCGACATCCGTCTCATGCATGCTCTAATCGGCAGGTTGCGACGGAGGTTTGGCGCAATCCTGCAACGGTCGACAAAAGGCTTGGTCTTTCATGTGCCCAAACGCCTTAGCCTACCCACGCCTGAAAGGTCGAGGAAACGTCGGGCGGGTGGCCGTGCGTCTGCCAAGAGCCGCCGTGGTAATCCCACCACCCAAAGGTGATGGTTAGCAATCTCCAGCAAGCGTGCGGGTGCGTTCGGCCAGGGAACTCAAAAAGAGCGGGCAGATAAGCGATCTGAATGAGGAGGTGAAAAGTCGGCGGTGACAAGGATCGATGAGGACGCACAAACTTGCGGCTCAGCGCGTCAACTTACTAGGGTTGGGCACGGGAGGTGGATCTGAAAGCGCCGGTTTGGAGCCGCTCCGCAAACCGCTTCCAAGCCACTCTCGCCGTCCAAGTGCACCAAAAAATCAAGATGGTCCAAGAAAGCGCCTGCAACCCGCGATAAAGAGGGCCGGGCGAAAAGCGGTAAAATAACCCGTGTGAGCCCGGCGCGACCATAAAGCTATAGCAATGGGGCTTTATCTCCGGAATGAAGTAGCTGGCAGTCGACGAGTACAACGCGGTTGACGAAAGGGGGGTTCCGTCTAGAACCAATCGATTCCACGGAAAACAAAGGACGTTTGTGCGCACCAAGGTGCGCTCCGCCACGGTGAATTGCGTTGGCGCCACGCTACCCCAGGAGCAGCTTAGCTTGAACGGCAGGTTCAATCGGGGCAGGCCGGTCGCAGTTTGGTTCTCAACCGAAACACCTTTTACTACCTCATAATCGCGAACCCAAAAGTATAAGGGAGGAAAATGGTCCGGGTGCTCACCGTTCCAGCCATATGCCGAGGGGAACCACGTGTTGGCGCTGCTGACTGGCCACCGATGAGCCTTTAACAGGGGCACGATCCCTTCGGCACCGGAACGGTAATGCCAATCCGAAGAGGCTAAGACCACCCGGGCGCTGATTCCGCAAAATACCAGCAGACCCAAGAGCGGCACACCCCATCGAGTGGGGTATGATAACCACCGCGCTTTTTTTGCCGACTCCCAATCCGTGATCCCCAAGTTGAAAAATAAGGCGACGAACAGGGAGAGATTGACGTACGCGCCCAATCGGAACGGAAACTGTAGGATATCAAAGAAATGCCCGGATGCGGCGGACACGTTTGGGCAGCAATAGATCAGAAGCGAGATTCCACCGAAACCGAAAGCTGCCGCGCGAGCTCGTCGAAGGGGAAGGATCAGAGTCGACTTCCTGGGATGTTGCCAACTCAAAAGCAGAGAGCTTGACGCGGCTAAGAGCAACGGAAAAGCCAACTGTACGTGGACCTGGTAAGCGTGCCCGGATGACGTGCATGCCGTGATGAAGTGCCGGAAGTTCCAAAGTGCAAAAGCGGCGTGGAGCGCCGAGAGCGCAGGTGTGACGCATTCCTCGTTGAACATCGCGGCGGTTGCCGCTGGGTCGGCAATGAACGTGTCGCGCGCAAAGCACCCGACCGCGTAAAGCCAAGGCGCGAGTAGCCCTATTAACAGGAGCAGCGAACCGCAGCCAACCTTGGAGAAGCGACGCCAAGTCGAGACGGAGAAAGCGGCAGCGCCGAGCGCGCCGATGAGGAGAGCTCCAAACATGCCCGTCAGCGGGTTTGTTGCGGCTGCCAGCCCGTAAAAATAGCCGGTTGCAACCGCACCGTAAGGGTCCGCTTCTCCGTTTCCGATGCGCTTCAGGTGCGCGCATAGCGTGCAGACCGATGTAATCAGAAAGTTTTGGGCGGCAAATTCCGTCACGTCTCCCCGCTCCAGCAGCGTGGTAAGCTGGAAGGCCGAGCAGGTCAACGCGAGGGCCAAAACCAAACTCCAGGCAGCCGGTACCCGCCATTCGCGGAGTGCGCGCTCGGCGTGAGTGCTAGAAAGCGTGAGAAGCAGGAGAGCGGTCACCCGAACGGTCAGTCCGGGACCAAGCAAAGCCGCGAGCGCACCAGTCACGGCGTAGAACTTTGCGGCGTAGAAAACCGGTGAAGGGACACCTACAATCTCGGCTGCGTTCAGCACGTCCGGCACACGCCACTGGCCAACGAGGCACCGCGCGTAATACTCGATCGTCCAGAGGTGGTTGTGCCAGTCGGTCTGAAGGTTTTTGCCTAGATCCCCAAGCGGTATGAGCGCCAAGCTGCAAAGCGCTAAGCGCAGCAACGCCCGCGGAAAGATTGAACGCCAAGCGGGCGCGGGTTTGGGCCGTTCTTCGGGTCCTGACACTGGTGTTTCAGCGACCTCCAACGACGTTGTCGCCACGGTCGCGATTTCTGGAGCTCTTGTGGTCACGTCGAACTCATTGCCAACGCCGACGTGGATCCACGACCGAACGCCCTTCCTCTTTCGCACGTCCGTACAGGCCGAGACGGCCACAACCACGCCCCCGGGCGGTGGGGAAGATGGGTAAGGCGCGAAGGCGAAAGAAATCCCAAGTCGTAATCAACCCGTGGACATCTTTGTCCCCGCGCGAGAGGCGTCTGGTGGGGGGTCAAAAGCGCGGCGGTGACGTCCGACCGTGTCAAACCGGTAAACTCAGTAAGGGCTCGATTTCCGTGGAGGTTGACGAGCTGGTGCAATCGCAGGACAGGCGCGTCGGCTACGGTAAAGTCGAGAAGATTTGAAGTGATGAGGCTGGGCGCAGCCTTCTTGACCTGTTGCAGCCGCAAAAACAGTGGGCCAATTGCGAGGATGTCCATGACCGGTGCTGAGCCTGACAGGAAAAACAAGGGACCGAGCATGTCGTGAAGCTTAGCCCAATAAAAAATGGGGTTCGGCATTCCGATCAGATGCGGAGTGTTGGTCACCTCTGGAAATGATCGGTGTATGAAGAAGCGTTGCCCCGCGTACTCTGCATGCAAAGATAGCTGAACCAATCAGCGCTGATGTTATTGTTGAATCTCGTGAGGTCGGGAGGGATCGTGCGCAGGAGAGCACTCCCAAAGTGGCCAACACGGGCAAGCGTTGAGCCTTGCTTGGCCGAGGAAACCTTGGTTGGCCGAATGCATGGCAAAAGCTCACTGCCGGAAAAGACGCCTTTAATGCCCTTGGCTTGACGCCGCACTTTCAGAGACCGTCCCGCCCGCACGAGCAGGCATTAGTTGAAGGAAACGGAGGCGTGGGCGCGAATGCCGGAGAAGCAGGGCAAGGAGCCAAACGGTGAGAGTCACCCATGATAGCTTCTGGAGAAATCGCCACTGAGGATCTGGTTCAAACTGGTAGGAAAGCACGTACGTCCCGGGTGTCACAGGCACGCTCCACGTCTCAACTGGGGTGGGCCGCAGATCTGCGCCCGGGACCGGTTTACCGTCCAAAAACACGCGATTCCAAGGAAACGCGCTGATGTTGGTGACCAGCAGCGTCGGGTTCGGACAGGTTACTGTGATGGGTTTGACGGACCCGAACGGAGGCCCCACCGGCAGCAGCACAAGTGCCTTCATCATGGGATTGCGCGCAAAGTCCGGCAAGTCACGCGGTAACTTTAGGTTGTAGTCGCACTGACCGTAAAAGGTTCGGGGTAGATCCGCGACGTGTTTTAAGTCCGTGCCAAAGATGCCCGGATTCCAATCGCGATGGATTGGGGGGATTCTGGTGAAAACGGTGCGTTCTAGCCGGAGGATCGCGTCGGCGTTTTCTTGAAATCTGGACGAGAGGACCAGAGCGATCTTTGAGCCTGCGCCGGCGAACGCAACCAACATCGCGAGGCCCACGATGACCTCGCCAGCTCGCCGCTGGAAATGCGTAATGGGCCGGGTGGACCAGTCAACTAGCCGAATGGTGCAGAGGACAACACCGAGCAGGCCAAGGTTGACGTAAGCCGCCAAGCGGTAAGGAAATTGCAGGAGGTCAAAGCCGTGCCCCAAAAATTTCGACATCGCAGGGAAGGACATGATGCCGAAGGCACCTACGGCCAAGGCCAAGTTAGCCAACCCAACGGCCTTGAAGACGTGTTGGCCGCGGCTTGGGGAGGTTCGCGGTCGAGATCGTGCGAGGCCAAAGAGCGTGGCGGCAAGAAGAATCATGGCCACCGAAACCTGCACGTTGCTTGGGTTAGGGTGACCTTGAGAGGTCATCAAGACAAAAGGTCGGAAAGAAAATGGCTGCAAACTCAGCCGTACCCTGCCCCAAACCCCGCCGTTGTAAGAACGGGTAAAGCACGCGGCGAGATTTTGTGGAGAGGTGATGTTCAGGTCGCGTCCAAAACGCGCCAGGGCAAACAACCAAGGAGACAGGACAAGCGCGCAACCGACGCCGGTCAGGAAACCGCAGACGGCGAACCGGCGCGAGCGAAATCCCGTGGCCGCAATCAGCCCCTCTAGTCCGAGTACTAGGCCCCCAAAGAGACCCGTTAGGGGGTGGGTGACCGCCGTCGAGGTGTACAGCAAGCCGGTGAATGTCAGACCGAAATAGCCTCCGCAGTCGTCACCTTCGCGCGCGATCTGCACCAGCAGTGAGGCAAGGGCGATCTGTAGGAGGCACAAGGCCGCGAATTCCGTCACATCGCTTCGCTCATACAGGTTCACCATTTGGTACGATGAAATTGTGGAGGCAACGCCCACGGTAAACGCGAGGAAAACCGGTGCGCCAAAGGTTCGAGCGGCCAAATAGATTTGCCGAAGTTGTAAAAACAGGAGCGTGAAGGCAAGAAGTCGCATGGCCAGCGCCGATCCTAATGCCACGCTGCAAACCCCGAGCAAGGCTTGAAATTTTGCACTGTAGAAGATGGGGTTGGGCATGCCGACCAACTGAAGCGTGTTGAACACTTCCGGAAAGGCGCCGTTTGCGCGAAAGTACTGTCCCGTGTACTCCACCATCCAAAGATGGTTGAACCAGTCATCATTGAAGGTCCGGTGCAGATTCCAGTAAGGTAACATCGCAAGAAGACAAACCCCCAACTGTAACGGCAAGGTCCGTGCCGACCACCTGTGGATCGTCCGCCGCGGCCGCCTACCCCGGCCTTCACTGCGGGGAGGGTCGCACGTCGACCTGCGCTTTTCGTCACCGTTGGCGCGAATGACGCTGAGCGTCCAGGCGGTGGGCGGTTCGGTCGCGCCATCCGCCCGCGCGTGGCATCCCGGAAGCTCCATCGTCTTCCGGCGTACTTGGAAAAGCGTCGCCAACCATACCGAAATCCAGCCGACGAGAATGCTCCCGGAAACCCGCCGTCCCCAGACCCATCCCATCGGTGGTTCGAAGCTATACGACAACGTATGGTGACCGGATCTCGCGGGAAACGCCAGAAGCCGCGGACGCGAGCGGTTGTTTGGTCGGTCAACGAGGTACAATTCCCCGAGTTCCAAACGCCGACCATCAAGGGTTAACACGTTCCAAGGAAAAGGCTTGACGTTGGTGATCACCAACGCGTCCTGGCCAAGGGAAAAGCCGGTGACGTCGCAGTCCCCAAACCGCTCCCCCAACCGAAGTGGGACTGGAAAAATTGACCCGCTTTCTGGAGAGCTCACAAATCCGGCCAGCCCGTCGTAGACTTCGTAATCCGACTCAAAAAAGCCTGTGGCTGGGAGGTCCTTGAGATGCGTGAACCGGTCACCTAGGCCAGGAACCCAGTAGCTTTCCCGTCGGTTCCAATCGCGGCTCGCAATCAGCAGATCCAGCCCATGCTCGCCTTTTTCAGGCGCAAAAGCATGATTGATAAAACAGAGTTTAGTGCCCCAACCACACAGGGCGAACAGGGATGCTAAGGCATAGCCACTGACAAGGACCGGTTGTTTCAAGAAGGCGCAACCTTGCGGGGGAAAATCGCAGCCTTTTAGACTGGCAAAAAACGCCATCAATAATGCTAGGTTGGCGTATTGGAGCAGCCGAAACGGAAATTGAAGGATCTCGAAAGCGTGACCAAAGAACGCGGTACAGCCGGGAGAACAGTAGACCAGTAAACTAATCCAAAAGACGGCGTAAGAGACTCCCAGAAAGAGATTGAACGGCGTCATTCTACGACTTGAAAGGACGTCTCTTTGGCGCGTGTGCTGCCAGAGGTGGGTCACGCAGAGGACCAACAGCCCAAGCGTGACCTGTAGGTTGGTGTCACCCGGGTACTCAAAGGATGGGTGCTCAACAAACGCGCAGAGGCTCCAAGGCGAAAACGCTCGGACGAGCGAGTGCACCGGCCGGAAGGCGTACAGGTCCAAAAAAAGGTGTGCGTTGACTTGAGCGAAATTGATGCGAAGACGGCGGCCGTAAGTTAAAACGCACACCACCCACGGTGCCAAGACAGCTGCGCACAAGCCGACCGTTAGAACGCTGGACCGGAGACGATTGACCCTTCTTAAGTTTGGCCAAGCGGCTGCAACGTACAACGTCAACACCGCACCGCCGAAGACGGCGGTTAGCGGGTGGGTCACTGCAGCTAAGGTGTAGAATAGACCGCAAGCCGCAAAAGAATAGCGATCCTTTTCACCGCGACCGGCTTTAACGGTCAACGTGCAAAGGCATGCTGCGGAGGAGGTCAACAAGGCTTGGGCAAAAAATTCTGTGACGGCGCTCCGTTCAAACAGCGTAATCGTCTGAAACACGCCAAGCGTGACGACGCAACCGGCGATGAACGCGTACACTCGCGGGGCGCCAAACGCCCTTGCGGCTTGATCGACGTGCCAAGCCTGCAAAAGAAGGACGCCCAACGCTAACAAGCGGATCGCGACCGCCGCGCCAAACGGAATGCTAAGGAATCCCAGGACCGTGTAGAAGTCGGGCGCATAGAAGACCGGTGAAGCGATACCGACGGCTTGGGGCGTGTTGATTACTTCCGGCGGCAGGCCGTGGGCCTGAAGGTAGTGGCCATAGTACTCGGCCAGCCAAAGGTGGTTGAACCAGTCGGCGTTGAAATTCTGCCGCAGGTCCCACATGGGCGCGCACGCCAGGGCGCACAC